>JBDSKE010000074.1:0-10861 GCA_039917105.1 Candidatus Eiseniibacteriota bacterium
CCGACCGGCGGGCGCGCCATCTTCCACGACGAGGAGTGGACCTTCTCTCTCGTCACCCCGATGGGGAGTGACGGTTGGGCACCGGACGCCATGGGCGCGTATGCCAGCACTTGCACCCTCATGTCCCGCGCCATGGCGGAGTTGGGGGTCCCCGTGGAACTCTCATGCGGCTCCGCACAAGGGGTGGGCTCCCCTCGCGCGCCCCAAGGCCCCGCCGCGCCATGCTTCGCATCAACCGCGCGGCACGAACTCACGCTCGCGGGCCGGAAGTTCGCAGGTATCGCGCAGCGCCAAGTCGGTGACGCATTGCTCCAGCAGGGCAGTCTCCTACTGGGGGATTCCCATCTGGAGTTGGCGAAGTGGCTGCCGATCGAGCCTCGTGCGCGTGATAGCGCCCGGGCAGACCTGGTTCGGGCCAGCGCAACGGCTGGCCCGTGGCTGGGGGCGCGCCCCAGGCTCGCACGACTGGAGGAAGTCCTCGCGACGCTTCTGCCGCATGCACGCCGAGTTTCGGGCGAGTGGTCCCGCGTTGCCTGAGCTCCCGCGCGCTCCCTATAATGCGCCGCGCTTTCGGACATCGCGTCGTTGTGTCCCACTGGAGGGCCGGATCATGCGGCACTTGAACGTTTTCATGACTCGTTCGATCACCATGTCCACACTCCTCGCACTGATCGGGGGTTGCTCCGCCGGCTCCAAGCGCGAAGGGGCATATGTGGACCATCTGCCGTTACCCGCCGACACCATGCTGACCAAGATGATCGAGCCGGGAGTCTATGGCGGGCGATTCGTGATCGGCGCAACCGCAGGACCCAAGACGTTCAACTCCCTCATGGGCAATGAGACCTCCACAACCGACGTCACGCAGCGACTCTTCAGCGCCCTGACCGACATCGATTACGTCACCCAGGACGACATCGGCGTGCTGGCAAAGTCCTGGGAGACCTCTACCGACGGCCTCACGACCACTTTCCACTTGCGGCGCGGCGCGGCATTCTCCGACGGCCACCCGATCACAAGTGCGGACATGATGTTCAGTTTCGATGTCGTGATGGATCCGGAGCTGCATCCCTCCATGCAGGACGGACTCACCATCGACGGTGTGCCGGCCACCTACTCGGCGCCCGATAGTTTCACCTTCGTGGTCCACACCACCAAGGCGGACGCCCTCATCCTCGCGCATACCGGTTCCGTCAACATCATGCCCAAGCACAAACTCGAAGCAGCGTACAAGGCGGGTCAGTTCGCGTCCGCGTATGGAACCGATACGCCCCCGGAGAGCTTGGTCACCAGCGGCGCATTCCGGGTCAAGTCCTACGTCCCGGACCAACAAGTCGTGCTCGCGCGGAACCCCTACTGGTTGGGCGTGGACGCGAAGGGGCAGCGGCTGCCCTATCTGGACGAATTGGTGTTCCTCGTGGCCAAGGACCAGAACGTCGCCGCGCTGAAGTTCCACGCCGGCGAGTTGGACGGGCTCGACAATGTGAAGCCAGAGGACTACAAGGCCTTCACCGACAATCAGCAGAAGGAAGGCTTCACGCTCCACGATGTGGGTCCGTCGTTCAATACCAACTTCTTCTGGTTCAACCTGAACCGCGTGAAGGAGGCGAAGGACGGGCGCAGGATCGGAGAACCGTACGTCTCCGCTGCCCAATACTCATGGTTCAGCGACAAGCGTTTCCGTCAAGCCATGTCCATGGCAGTCGACCGCGAGGGGATCATCCGCGGGCCGTTCTACGGCTTTGCATTCAAGAACTGGAGCACGATGACTTCGGGGAACAAGAAGTGGTTCGACCCAGAGCTCACCGGGCTGGACTACAACCCCTCGGAAGCCAAGCGACTGCTTGCCAGTATGGGTATGAAAGACACCAACGGCGACGGATTCCTGGAGGACGCCAAGGGCCGTCCCGTCCAGTTCACCATGATCACCAATGGTGATAACAAGCTGCGCACCGACATGATCAACCTGGTGAAGGACGATCTCGCGAAGGTCGGAATCAAGATGATTCCATCTCCGCTCGACTTCAACACCATGATCACCAAGGTCCGTAGCGACTTCAGCTACGAAGCCGCATTGTTGGGACTCGGCTCTGCGGTGCCGTCCGATCCCGGGATGGGTCAGAACGTGTGGAAGTCCTCGGGGCTCACCCACTACTGGAACATCAAACAGGCCAAGCCCGAGACTCCGGAAGAGGCGCGGGTTGATCAGTTGATGGCGCAGAACATCCTGACGCAGGACATCGGGGTGCGAAAGCAGACCTGGCGCGAAGTCATGCAGATCGTGAACGACCAGTGTTGGTTGGTCTGGCTGCCGAGCCAACAGATGAAGTTGCCGGTACGCAGCCGCTTCGGCAACATCCAGCCCAGCCCCATGCCGCACCGCATCCTGTGGAACGCGGACCGGATCTTCCGCAAGCCGAGCAAGTGATCCCCGGCTGATGCGCACCTATATCCTGCGGCGCCTGTTGCAGACGATTCCCCTTTTGCTCGGGATCTCTGCACTCACTTTCCTGCTGTTGCAGGCGGCGCCGGGGGATTTCCTCAATACCATGGCCGAGAACCCCGCCATCTCGGGCGCGACGCTGGAGCAGATGCGGCGCAACTTCGGCCTCGACCAGCCGTGGTACCTGCAGTACTTCATCTACCTCAAGAACATCTTCCTGCACTTCGATTTCGGGGAGTCCTTTTCGCGCCACCAGCCGGTCTTTTCGGTGCTGCGCACCGGGCTCGCGAACACGCTCCTGCTCGCAACGGCTGCGGCGGCTGTCACCTGGGGCTTGGCCATCCCGCTCGGAGTCATTGCGGCGGTGCGTCAGTATTCGCTCGCCGATAAGGGCCTCTCACTCATGGCCTTCATCTGGCTTTCGGTGCCCGAAGTCCTGTCGGGCCTGCTCCTGCTGTTCCTTGCGGCCAAGACAGGCTGGTTCCCGATCGGAGGCATGCGCGATCTGGACCATGACTACATGAGTGCGTGGGGGCGGTTCGCGGACCTGATGCGGCATCTGGCACTGCCCGCCTTCGTGGTAGGACTTGTCCCTCTCGCCAGCCGCATGCGCCAGATGCGCGGCAACCTGCTCGATGTGTTGAGACTGGATTACGTGACGACCGCCCGCGCCAAGGGCCTGCCCGAGTCGAAGGTCATCTACAAGCATGCCCTTCGCAACGCCCTGAACCCCCTCATTACGCTCTTCGGGTTCACGCTGGGCTCGCTGGTCTCGGGCTCCTTCGTGGCCGAGTACATCTTCTCGTGGCCCGGCTTGGGGAGCATCACCCTTGAGGCGATCCAGACACAGGATCAGTATCTCGTCATGGGTGCGGTCCTGATGGCGTCCGGGGTGCTCGTGCTGGGCAATCTGATCGCCGATCTACTGCTCGCCGTCGCCGATCCGAGGATCCGTTATGACTGAGCCCCCAGCGATCCGGTTGGACGAACAGTCCCTGCCTTCGCTCTCGCCCTGGCAGTTGTTCCTGCGGCAGTTCCGTCGCAGCACCCTCGCGGTGGTGGGGGGGTGGCTCCTGCTGGTGCTCTACTCCATGGCGCTGTTGGCGCCATTCCTGTCCCCCTATGGGCCAGAGCAGATGGACCGGAACCGCTTCTTCCACCCGCCGACGCCATTACGCTGGGTGGACGGGGATGGGCGCTTCCACCTCGGGCCATTCGTTTATGCCACGCGTCTCTCGGACCCCTCGTCGCTGCAATACGAGGAGGACCGTGCCCGGATGCTGCCATTGCGGTTCTTCGTGAAGGGGACGCCCTATCGATTGTTCGGCATGCTGGCGACGGACCGGCACCTGTTCGGAGTTGCCGAGGGTGGGCGCGTCTACCTGCTCGGGGGCGACATGTTCGGCCGTGATGTGTGGTCGCGCCTGCTGCACGGAGCGCAGATCTCCCTGACCGTGGGGCTGTTGGGCATTGCCATCTCATTCAGTCTCGGCATGTTGCTCGGCGGTATCGCAGGGTATGTGGGCGGATGGGTCGACACGGTGATCATGCGGGGCACCGAGTTGCTATTGAGCATCCCGGGGCTCTACCTGATCGTCGCGCTGCGTGCTGTGTTCCCGGCTGACCTTCCGAGCCAACAGGTTTACCTCGCCATTGTTGCGATCCTCGCGTTCATCGGTTGGGCCAGCCTGGCCCGCGTCATCCGGGGCATGGTGCTCAGTATCCGCCGAGCCGAGTATGTTGCCGCCGCGGAGGCGCTCGGAGCCAGCCGCCTTCGAATCATCGTGCGACACATCCTGCCCAACACCATGTCCTTCGTGATCGTCGCCGCGACAGTGGCGGTACCGGGTTACATCCTGGGAGAGGTGTTCCTGTCGTTCCTCGGGGTGGGCGTGCAGGAACCAGCCGCTTCGTGGGGCAACATGCTCAATCAGGCGCGCTCCCTGCGCGCTTTGACGTCCTTCCCATGGATGTTGTTCGCTCCGGGGGCGGCGATCTTCTTGACGGTGATGGCGTTCAACTTCTTCGGCGACGGGCTGCGCGACGCGCTCGATCCGCGCAAGACTCCGGGAGGCAAGGGATGAGCGAAGCGCTGCTCGAAGTGCGGGATCTGCAGACGCACTTCTTCACCGACGACGGCGTGGTACGTGCCGTGGATGGGGTTTCGTACGAGATCGGTGCGGGGGAGACGCTCGCGGTGGTGGGGGAATCCGGTAGCGGCAAGAGCGTGACGGCTTTGTCGATCCTGCGCCTGGTGGCCATGCCCCCGGGAAGGATCGTGGGCGGCTCCATCCGATTCCGCGGGCGTGACCTGCTCACCCTCACGCAGTCCGAGATGCGCGCGATCCGGGGCAAGGAGATCTCCATGATCTTCCAGGAGCCCATGACGTCGTTGAACCCCGTGTATAGCTGCGGCGAGCAGATCGCCGAGGTGGTGGAGCTGCACGAGAAGCTCGACCGCGCGGCCGCGCGCAAGCGGGCCATCGAGATGCTGCGCCTGGTGGGGATTCCTTCGCCCGAGCAGCGAGTGGATGAGTACCCGCACCAGATGTCGGGGGGCATGCGCCAGCGCGTCATGATCGCGATGGCACTCGCCTGCCGGCCGGCCATCCTGATCGCGGATGAACCCACCACCGCACTCGATGTCACCATCCAGGCGCAGATCCTCGAACTGCTCAAGCAACTCCAGGCCGAGATGGGCATGGCGGTGTTGCTGATCACCCACGACCTGGGGGTGGTCGCCGAGACGGCCGACCACGTTGCGGTGATGTATGCGGGCCAGGTCGTCGAGCACTGCGATGTCCGCAGTGCATTCCAGCGAACGCGCCATCCCTATACGGCCGGTCTGCTCGCCTCGCTGCCCAAGCTGGGGGGCGTCTCCGACAGCCTGCGCGTGATTCCCGGAAACGTCCCGAATCCGGCGCGCTTCCCGCAGGGCTGCCGGTTCCACCCGCGCTGCGCCCTGGCGCTCGACCGTTGCCGAAGCGAAATGCCCTTGTTGCGGGTGGTGGAGCCAGGACACCTCGCTCGCTGCCATCGCGCGGAGGAGATCGCAGCGGGAACCGTCGACCCCGTGACTGGGGAGGGACACTGAGATGAACGAGCCCCTATTGCAGGTCACCGACCTGCAGAAATATTTTCCAATCCACAAGGGACTCCTTTCGCGGGTGGTCGGCCAGGTCAAGGCAGTGGACGGGGTTTCCTTCAGCGTTTCAGCAGGCGAGACACTCGGACTGGTCGGCGAGAGTGGTTGCGGCAAGACCACGACCGGCCGATGCATCCTGCGGCTGATCGAGCCGACTGCGGGCAGTGTGCGGTTCGAGGGACAGGAGGTGACAACGCTTGGCAAGCACGAGTTGCGCAGCATGCGCCGAAGCATGCAGATCGTCTTCCAGGATCCCTACTCCAGCCTGAATCCCCGCCTCACCGTGGGCAGTATGCTGACCGAACCCCTCGAGATCCACCGACTGGCCAAGGGCCAGCAGGCTCGCGACCGGGTCGCCGAACTGCTCACCCTCGTGGGGCTATCGCCGGATCACGCGCGGCGCTATCCGCACGAGTTCTCGGGCGGCCAACGCCAGCGCCTCGGGATCGCCCGAGCCCTTGCCGTCGATCCCAAGCTGATCGTCCTGGACGAGCCAGTGTCCGCGCTCGATGTCTCGATTCAAGCCCAGATCATCAATCTGCTGGTCGACCTGCAGCGTCGCCTTGGATTGACCTACCTGTTCGTGGCGCACGATCTCTCTGTGGTCGAACACATCAGCACCCGCGTCGCAGTCATGTATCTGGGTCGCATCGTGGAACTGGCCGATCGCGACACGCTGTACCGCGACCCTCGCCATCCCTACACGCGCTCGTTGCTTTCGGCCGTGCCCGTGCCGGATCCCGACCGCAAACACCAGCGCATCGTCCTCAAGGGGGATGTGCCGAGTCCTGCCCGACCGCCCTCGGGGTGTCACTTCCACCCGCGCTGCCCCTTGGCCGAACAGGTGAACGGCCTTCCGCGCTGTTCCACCGAGCAACCCGCATTGCGAGAGGTGTCGCCCGGTCATTGGGTGAGCTGCCACTTCGCCTGAGCGTGGCTTCTGCGTGCGCCCCTCACCCCCTTGAGTGTTCACACCCAGCCGCGGACCTCCGGCGGGGGGAATGCCTCAGGTGTGCAATGTCGCCTCGGGCGTTGTGCCCGCGCACCATGGTCCCAAGGTGCCGTGAACTGCGCGCTTTTCCGCGGTCGATCACGATTTCGCAATGAGATGCAGCTGTGCCATGCATGCACTCGGGCGTTGGCATTGCGATTGCGAAGAGTGATTGGTGAAGCCACGCTGGACCGACCGCGGATCTGGAGCGAAGTTGGGCCTCGGGGCTGACAATCGAATGCAGTGCCCCTGTCCTTCTCGTGTTTGGCGGTCTGTGGGCTGATCCCCCTATCGCGAGCGAAGGAGTCTATTGGATCGCACACGGTTGTGATGGGGGCGATTTTTTAGGGGCCCCGTAGCGTGCGGCGCAATGGCCACCGTGCTCGACTCGCGCGTCCGTTGCTTGGGGCCCATGAAATCACAAGCGCGGCCGGTCCACCTTCGGGTGGGCCGGCCATCGCGCATTCCACCCCAAGCGTTGACCACCCCCTGCACCCCTGTTAGGTTGCCTATTCGGCGCGTCCCGCAAGGGATGCGCACTTGAACCGGACCGGAGGAGCATGGAACAGCCTCGAAGGCATCAGGCTATTGGCCTGATCGAGACGCGTGGGTTCGTCGCGGCAGTCGAGGCCGCGGACGCGATGTGCAAGGCGGCACGCGTCACGCTCACACGCTACGAGGTGGTCAGTTCCGCGCTCATCACCGTGATGGTCCGGGGAGATCTGGCCGAGGTGGAGGCCGCCGTCGAGGCGGGCGCCGCTCGGGCAGCCGAGGTGGGGGAGCTGGTCCGAAGTCATGTGATCCCCGCACCCGACAGCTTGATCGATTCCATTCTCTAGCGTTACCACGGGAAGCATGGCTTCCGGCGCTCGGATCCATTGCAAGGGAGGTTACGATGACTGAAGAAGCTCTGGGCCTGATCGAGACGCGCGGCTTTGTGGCGATGGTCGAAGCGTCCGACGCCATGGTGAAGGCGGCGCGCGTGACGCTCGTGCACTACGAGAAGATCGGCGGCGGCTACGTGACCACCGTGGTGCGGGGTGACGTGGCAGCGGTTCGGGCGGCTACCGAAGCGGGCGCCGCGGCAGCTGCGAAGGTCGGCGAGGTCATCTCGGTCCATGTCATCCCGCGTCCGCACGGCCAACTCGAGGATGCGCTGCCCATCCGTCGCGTCGAGACGACTGGGTCCAAGAAGTAATCATGATCCTGGCCCAAGTGCTCGGCACCGTGGTCTCGACACGTAAGGATGCCGCGCTATCCGGGCTCACACTGCTGCTCGCGCGCGAAGTCGATGGCAAGTTCCAGCCGGCAGGGAACTTCCTCGTTGCCGTGGATGCCGTCGGGGCGGGCACGGGGGAGATCGTGCTGATCGCAGCAGGTTCCTCGGCTCGACTGACCGAGACCACGAAGGACAAGCCAGTCGATCACGTGATCTGCGGCATCGTCGACGCAGTCGAGATCGGTGGCCACGACGTGTTCAGCAAGAGCGCCGGCATCCCCGGCTGAGGTCACCGATGGCCCTGGATCCTTCCCGCATCGAATCCATCGTGGCCGATGTCCTGGCACGGCTGGAGACGGGTGAGACCGGCAAGCCAGAGGGTCGGCCCCTGGGCGTCCACACCACGCTCGATCAGGCGGTCGCGGCGGCCCGCGCCGCGTTCGAGGCCTATCGCGAGACACCGGTCCAGACCCGAGCCCGCATCATCGCTGCGGTGCGTGCCGCCTTCCTCTCGCAGTTGGAAACCCTGTCCAAGTTGGCGGTCGAGGAGACCGGGCTCGGGCGAGTGGCCGACAAGGTCCTCAAGAATAAACTGGTCGCCGAGAAGACGCCCGGAACCGAGGACCTCGAGCCGACCGTTTGGACCGGCGACCATGGACTGACGCTGCTGGAGCGGGCCGCCTACGGCGTGATCGCAGTGATCACTCCGGTGACCAATCCCAGCGAGACCATCATCAACAATGGCATTTCGATGATCGCCGGCGGCAATGTCGCGGTGTTCTGCCCTCACCCCAGCGCCCGCCGTACTTCGACATTCACGATCGACCTGTTCAATCGTGCCGCTCGGCGCGCCGGAGCGCCCGCTCCGCTGTTGCACTCCGTTGAGGAACCCACGCTCGATATCGCCAAGGCCCTGCTGCGGTACCCGGGGATCCGGCTCAATGTGGTAACGGGCGGTCCCGGCGTGGTCAAGGAAGCCATGGACTCCGGCAAGAAGTCGATCTGCGCCGGCCCCGGTAATCCGCCCTCGGTCGTGGACGAGACTGCGGACCTCGATCAGGCCGCGCGCGACCTGGTGATGGGAGCCTCGCTCGACAACAACATCATCTGCACCGACGAGAAGGAGATCCTCGCCGTCTCGATCATCGCCGATCGGCTCAAGGAGAATCTGGTCGCTCACGGCGCAGTCGTGCTGCAGCCGCACCAGAGCGAGAAACTCCGCTCGATGATCCTGGAGTACGAGAAGGGTCCCCGCCGACACGCCGGGGTGAACAAGAAGTATGTGGGCAAGGATATCGACGTGATCCTGAAGGACGCTGGCATTCCGTGCGGCCCCGACAAGCGCCTGGCGGTGTGCGAAGTCGATGCGGACCACCCTTTCCTGTGGACCGAACTCATGATGCCGGTCATTCCGCTGCTTCGATTGCGCAACGTCGACGAAGCAATCGACTTCGCCATCGCCGTCGAGCACGGGTATCGTCACACGGCCTCGATGCACTCGCGCAACATCGACAAACTCTCCCGGATGGCGCGTGCCTGCGACACCTCGATCTTCGTGAAGAATGGCCCCAATGCCTCGGGGCTGGGTTGGAACGGGGAAGGTCCCACCAGCTTCACCATCGCCAGTCCGACGGGTGAGGGTATGACCACCGCACGCAGCTTCACTCGCATCCGCCGCTGCACATTGGTGGATCGGTTCCGGATCGTATGAACCATGTGACCATCGCTGCGCTCGAATGCTCCAGCATCGCTCAGGGAATCGTTGCGGCCGACGCCATGCTCAAGGCAGCCCATGTCGAACTGGTGGAGTGCTGCACGCTCTCCCCTGGCCGCTACTGGGTGCTCATCGCCGGCGATCTTGCGGCGGTACGCGCATCGCACCGCCGAGGGGTCGATGTCGCCGGGGAGACGCTATTGGACCAGATCTTCATCACCCAATTGCACGAACAGGTATTGCCGGCACTACGTGGCCGCGTCGCGACAAGTTCCGACGACGCGCTCGGCGTCATCGAAACCCTGACGGCGGCGTCCGCCATTCTTGCGGCCGACATTGCTGGCAAGGCTGCCAGGATCCACCTGCGCGATATCCGCCTCGCCAATGGCATTGGCGGCAAAGGAGTGGTGACACTCACGGGCACGGTCAGCGCGGTGCAAGCAGCAATCGAGGCAGGCAAGGCCGACGCAGCCAAGCGCGGTCTGCTGGCACGCGCTGTGGTGGTGCCGCGGCTCGACGCGCGGCTGCGCGATCGGATCGGCTGATGCATTTCGCGCGCGTCATCGGCACCGTGGTCTGCACCGAGAAGGTCCCAGCCTGGCGCGGCCAGCGCCTACTCTTGATCCAGCCGACCGACAGCGCGGGCAAGGCGAGCAATGCCCGGGCGATCGCCGCGGTGGACACGGTCTCGGCGGCCCCCGGGCAGTTGGTGTTCTATGTGCGAGGGCGGGAAGCCGCCACCGCGCTCGCCAACCCCGACAATCCCGCCGACGCCGCCATCCTGGGACTCGTGGATTCGGTGCACGAATCGCCAGTGGAGAAGGCCTGAAGTGTTCCTTGCGCGCGTGGTTGGCGAGGTCGTGGCCACGACGAAACACCCGCACCTGGCCGCGCAGAAGTTGTTGTTGGTACGACCTGAGCCGACACCGGGCCGCCCCGGGGCCGCCACCGTGATTGCGGTGGACACTGTCCAAGCGGGTCCTGGCGACCGGGTACTGGTGGCGGATGAGGGGAATGCGGCAGCGCAGGTGCTGGGAAAATCCCGCGGGCCGGTGCGCACCGTCATCGTGGGCGTGGTCGACGGAACGGACACTCCCGGACTCTGAAGCGTATCCACGCCCCGGACCTGACTTTACGCCGGGCCCGACACCGCGTAGATTCCCCCGGTCCCACCCCGTGGGTGTCAACTCATGTGGCCGGGATCACGGGCGCGGCCGCGCTCGGACCTCGGGGTTCGCCTCGAGGGACGAACTGAGTGCGTGCCGGTCGTCCGTTTGTGGCTGGGTTCGGTTCATCAGGGAGGACGCAGCATGACCAAGGCGGACCTGGTGGAAGAAATCGCAGTCGGGACG
>JBDSKE010000075.1:0-4493 GCA_039917105.1 Candidatus Eiseniibacteriota bacterium
GAAAGGCGTGATCGTGGCACTGGCGGACGCGGTACCCGAACACCGTGCGGCGCTTCTGGCCATAGTCCCCAAGTTGGACGACTTGCTCCCCGTGGTGCGGGACCATGTCTATGACCCTGAGTTCCACGGCAGCTTCAGTATCAAGTCAGTGTTACCTGCGTTGGTGCCGGGGCTGGGCTACTCCGAACTGGTCGTCGCCGAGGGGGGCACGGCATCGGCGTGGCTGGCCGATCTCCTGCTCGGGCCGAACGAGTACGAGCCCGCTGAACTTCAACGGCGGCGCGAGGCGCTGTTATCCTATTGCGCTCGCGACACCGAGGCGGTGGTGAGCCTGATGGAAGCGCTTCGCGCGCTCGAAGCCTGAGGTTCGGTCCGTGATACCGGCTCCCACCTCGACCGCTCTACGCTTGACCGGGCGCGATGTGCTCACGGTGTTGCACCGCGTCAGCACCCAGAAGCTGGATGACCTCGCGATAGGCGAATGTCGCACCACGCTGCTGTGCGATTTCCGCGGCCGCATGCAGCATCGTTTCGTGGTTGCGCGTATGCGCGACGAGGGAATCTGGCTCGTGCGCCCCGACGCTGCCGGCTCCGAGTTAGCGGAGGCCATTGACCGCAGTGTGTTCCGCGAAGAGGTGACGATCGAGGACCGATCGGTGCAACTCCCAGTCACCGCCGTCCGCGTGAACACGCCCTCCGCGACCCCGCAACGATTGCTGCCAAGCGGGGACCCGACCGTGCCAGGATTGGTACACGAGGATCCATCGGTTGCGTTCGTGATCGGGGGCGCTGGCGAGCGCGAGGCGCTGTCACCTGGGCACGGTGTGCTGGATGACATTACTGCCATCGCCCAAGGGTGGGCGCGCCAGTCTCACGAGATCATCGAGGAGTTCAACCCCTTCGAGGTCGGACTGGGAAAGGCGGTCCACCTTGACAAGGGCTGCTTCACGGGGCAGGAAACCTTGCAGCGCCTCATCACTTACTCGAGCGTACGCCGACAACTCGTTATCCTACAAGGTGCTGTAACACATCCAAGCTGCCCATCCCAGATTCTCTCGTTGGGTCAGGATGCCGGCCGCCTCACCAGTGCCTCGCCTTCGCAACATGGCTGGTCCGGACTGGCTGTGATGCGCCGGGCCTCACTCGAATCTGGCGCTTCATTCGAGCTCGCGGACGGACAGGTCGTCACCATCGCGCGCACCTTCGAGCCGGCGCGTCCGCTGGGACGACCATGAGCTGCTGCGCTCAGAACGACCCCACCCCGCTGCTGCCCGAGTCGCACGAGCCGCTGTGGCTGTTCTACGACGAGCAGTGCGGCATGTGCACGCGATCGGTCGCGTGGGCACGACGGCATGACTCTCGTGGCCTATTGCTCCCCTTCGCATCGCTCTCGCAAGTGGCCGCCGACAAGTTGGGGCTGCCGGAGCCACGACCGCTCGGCGCGTTGCACGCATGGTCTGCGCAACGTGGAACGTTCCGTGGGATCGACGCGGTGACGGCGATGCTCGCGCGCCTTCCCGGTTGGAGCTGGGCAGCGCGAGTGCTGCGATTCCCTCCGGTGTTGCCGCTTGCACGCTGGGGCTATGGATGCGTCGCCGCGAATCGGCACCGCTTTGGGGCGCCGGTTGAGTGTGGGCTCCCCGCCGTGCGACCGGTAGCTGCCCGAAATCCTGAACAGGACACGATGCGCGAGAACCGCTAGGCCGCTTCGCCGCCCTTGCCATCGTCTGTCGTGTCGGATTCTCCGTCGTCCACCACCAGCGCGTCAGTGGTGAGCATCAGAGTGCCGATGCTGGCGGCGTTCTGCAGCGCACATCGCATGACCTTTGCCGCGTCCACAACGCCGGCCTCGCCCAGGTCGCAGAAGGTCAGGCTCAGGGCGTTGAACCCGAATGCCCCGTCGGCGGACCGGGCACGCTCAACGGCGACGCCGCCTTCCACTCCGGCGTTCATGGCGATGATGCGCGCGGGTTCGGCCAAGGCCTCGAGCACGATATCGCGGCCCGCCGCCTCACTGCGCACCAGATCCAACTTGCGTACGCGATCCATGGTGCGAAGGAGTGCCACTCCCCCACCGGTGACAATGCCCTCCTCGACGGCGGCCCGCGTGGCACCCAAGGCGTCCTCGACCCGCGAGCGACGCTCGTGCATTTCAAGCTCGCATGTACCACCCACACGAATCACCGCCACCACGCCGCCCAGACGCGCCAAGCGGGTTCGTAATGCCTCGCGCGAGGAGGCATTATCGGCGGCAGCATAGTCGGCGCGCAGCCCAACGAGCCGCGAGTGCAAGTCGCCGTTGTGGCCGCCGCCCTGGAGCAGTGTGGTCTCGTTCGCGCCAACCTGGACATGTTTGGCGCGGCCCAACCAATCGGGCGTGACCTGCCCGACCGAAAGGCCTGTGTCCACCGCGACCACACGCGCTCCGGTCAACAAAGCAAGGTCATCGAACAGGATCCGGCGTTGGGCCGTCGTGCCGGAGAGCTTGACCGAGCACGAGGGGATGCGCCCACGCAGTCGGTTCACCACGAGCGTCGCCAAGGCTTCGCCCTCGATCTCCTCGCACAACACCAGCAACGGTCGCGCCGAACGCGACGCGATCTCGAGTGCCGGCACCAGCTGCATGGCGTCGGTCAGCCTGCCGTCGACAAGCAACACCAGTGGGTGTGCGAGCTCGCATTCCATCTCCTCGGGGCTGGTGATGAAATAGGGCGAAGCGTAACCACCCTCGAATCGCACGCCCTCCACCACCTCGAGGGTCGTGTTCACCCCCTTGCCCTCCTCCACGGTCACCACGCCGTGCGGTCCCACACGTTCGAGCGCATGTGCCACCAACTCGCCCAGCATGCGGTCACCCGCTGCGACCACGGCAACGCGCTCGAGGTCGCGCGGTTCGGCCACGGGACGGGCATTCGCGGCCAGGGCTCGCACGGCTTCGCTCACCGCGCGATCGATGCCGCGCTTGAGCGCCATGGGGTTGTGCCCCGCAGCGATCGCCTGCATGCCGGCCCCGAAAATGCAGTGCGCGAGCACGGTGGCCGTGCTGGTGCCGTCGCCCGCGGTCTGTCCGGTCTGGAGCGCCACCTCACGCAGCATCTGCACGCCAAGGTTCTCGAACGCATCGGGAAGTTCGATTTCCTGGGCCACTGCGATGCCGTCACGCGTGATCGTGGGCGTGGTGTGCGCCTTATGCAGCGCCACGCTGCGTCCGCGAGGTCCCAGCGTGATACGCACCGCGCAGGCCAACTGATCCACCCCGCGCCACAGTGCGTGGCGCGCTGCATCGTCGAACTGGACTCGCTTCGCCATGACCCGTGCCTCCGTGCCGGACGTTTCGCGGGGGGCGGGGCGATCCGGCGCCACGTCCCGCTCAGGTTATCGGCCGGCCGGGAGCGGGTCCATAGAGCAGTTCACGGCTTCCGGGTGGCAGCGGCGGCCGCCGCCCTCATCTCGTCAGTGGCGCCGGGTCGCCGCGCGGCCTCGGCAAGCCAGCGATAGACCCCCGGCATGTCGCCGGCCTGACCCAGGCTGACCGCGGTGTCGAAAGCGTGGCTGGCATCCTGCGGGAATGCCCGCGCCAATTTCTCGAACTCGACCGAGGCGGCCCGCCAATCCGCACCCGCGGCCAAGGCCTGGGCCAACGCGAAATGGTCCCGTTCCCAGCGCGGATTGGCGGCCATCGCCGCGGCGAGAGGTTCCGCTCCTCGAATGACGGGAACCCAGCCCGAGAGACTGTCCAGCCGGTAGAAGCGGTCCTCCCCCTCCGGCGCGCCGGCGGCACGCGGCGCATAGGAAGAGTAGTACCCACCGCTCAACGTGGAATCGTCATACCAGATCCGCAACGCTGGCCCGTCTGCCGCCATGAACCCGACCCGATCGGGGACGCGCACGAAGAAGAACCGAGTGTGGGGAGCGGGGCGAGGCGCCTTGCGCAACAGATCGGCGCGCATACCCTCGAGGACCGCCGCGGCGCGGCGTTGGTAGGGCGCGTCGCCCCAGTCAAGCGAGGGAGCCCGATCGCGCACTCCACCGAGCAATGCGAGCATGCCGACGCTCGCCGTGGCAAGCGCAGCATGACGGCCGAAGAAGGGGGACAGCGCCAGCAATACTCCGAGCGCGCCGAAGAGGGCGTAGTAGGCGTGGAATCCCAGTCCCGGCAATAGCAGGGGCGCGAATCCAACCGAGGCCCAGACCGCTCCGAAAGTCACCACCGCACGCGGGGCAGGCACTGGCGCCGCGACTGAACGGTACGGTCGAAGCATCCACATCAGAGTGATCAGTGCCGCACCCGAGCACAGGCCAGTGACGAGTGCGAGCCGCCAGTCCGGCCCGAACGCGGGCCACCGATCCAGATTCAGCGGAACTCCCAGCGCCCGAACCAGCGACAGCGCCGGCGGCAGGCGCGAGGCGTCCGCCACCGATTCGAGCTCGACGTGCTGCCACAATCGGCCGCCCAAACGCGGATGCAGCAGAGTCCACACGCCCGCCACAAG
>JBDSKE010000076.1:0-17029 GCA_039917105.1 Candidatus Eiseniibacteriota bacterium
GCCACAGGCGCGGCGTCGCACGGGTCTTTGAATCGGTCGTTGTTCTGCTCGGAGAAGCTGGCGAGCACGAGCGCGCCCTGATTCTCGGTGGCGCGGCGGCAACACTGCGGCGAAAACTCGGAGTGCCCGCGCCCATCACCGACCACGAGGAACTTTCGAAATCGTTGGAGTTCGCCCGCCGAGCACTCAGCGCCGCCCCCGCAGAGGAGGCGCAGCAGCGCGGAGCCTCCATGAGCCTCAGCGAGGCCGTTCGCTATGCTGAATCCGTACTCTGATCAGGCGTAATTCGCAGGATCGAGCATACGCCGCACTGCGACGATTCGATTCGCCGGCAATCCGATCATGTCGGCATGTTTACGGATCATCGCCTCGTCTGGCGCGAGATAGACACAGTAGACCTTGTCGTCGGTAACGAAGCTGTGCAGCCATTGGATCTTGGGACCGAGCTCGCCAAGAGCCTCGAGCGAACGGTGCGACACTTCCCGCAACTGTTCCTCGTTCAATTTCCCCGCCCCTGCGATCTCCCGCTCGATTACGAATTTGGGCATGCCTGTCTCCTTTCAATCGCTCACAATGGATTTCTCTTCGTTCCGGCGGAAGCGACAACTGCCGGAGGAGATTTGAGAGTCTGATAGACGACGCAATAGCGTTCAGTCAGTTCGATCAGCTTGGCCTGTTGCTCTTCCGTAACGTCAGAATCGATATCGAACCCCAGCCGGATCTCCCTGAAGCCAACAGTTGCTTCCTTTGACACTCCGAGCGTTCCTCGGAAGTCGAGATCTCCCTGAGCCTCGATGCGTGCGCCACGAAGCTCGATCCCGAGAGAGGTCGCAACCGCATTCATGGTCACGCCCGCACAGGCCACCAGCGCCTCCAGGAGCATGTCACCGGAACATGCGAAAGCACCCGATCCGCCGGTAGCGGGGTGCAGGCCAGCCTCCACGATGGCGCGAGCTGTGTTGACACTACAGGTCACCCCCTCGCCGAGATTCGCTTCTGCCCGGAGAGTCACGAAAGCGGACTCGGGATCCAACCGGTACTTTTCCTTCAGCGGCGCCTGAATACTGCGAAGATCTGCCTGATTCATCAAAGTGCTTTCAGTCCAGAGCGATTGCGCTCGCTAAAGGAGAAGAACTCTCATACGCGCGGCTCCCATACTACGCCCGCCCCGAGGCTTCTCGCCATCCGACTCCCATTCGCTCGAGGCCCGGGCCGAGCGCCATGCGGCGTCATGCTCGCGCCCGCCCTCGGGGGCTCGCTTCTCCACCGCTGCACGACCGCGAGCTCCAGCCCGGGTCAGGCAAGGTTCCGGGGCGCGAAACGACCGCCGAGTGTGGCACCATGCCTCAATGCATTCCACGCCTCAGCGGTCCCCGCGGTCCGCCCCCAGCGCACCCCTGGAGAATATCCTGATGTCCGCACCGAATCTCGTTCCACTGCCGCATTATTGTGAGTTCCCGCTCGAGGAGATGACGCGGCGCGCATCCGAGTTCCGCGCTCGGATGCAGCTGCGAAGGACGGTTCGGCACTTCGCAAGCCGCCCGGTGCCGCGGGCGATCATCGAGGACTGCCTGCTCGCGGCCGGTACCGCGCCGAGCGGCGCGAACCTGCAGCCATGGCACTTCGTGGTCGTCAGCGACCCCACAATCAAACACCGGATCCGCGAGGCGGCTGAAAAGGAGGAGCACGCGTTCTATCATGGCCGTGCCCCACAGGACTGGCTCGACGCACTTGCGCCGTTGGGTACGGACGAGTGCAAGGAGTACCTCGATACTGCCCCGTACTTGATCGCGGTGTTCGCGCAGACCTACGGCGTGAATCCCGACGGCACACACCTCAAGCACTACTACGCTCAGGAATCCGTCGGCATTGCCACCGGCATGCTGGTCACAGCACTTCATCACGCAGGGCTCGTCACGCTGACTCACACTCCGAGCCCGATGGGGTTCCTGAATGAGGTGCTTCAGCGTCCCTCGCGCGAACGGCCGTTCGTGCTGGTGGTGACCGGGTACCCGGATCCCGCTGCACGCGTGCCCGAAATCACGAAGAAGAGATTGGAGCAGATCGCAACTTTCCTGTAGGTCGTTTGGCAGTGAGGCGGAGTGCCGCACAACCCATTACTTCCTCCCCACCATCCCGCCCCACCCACTCAGCAAGGTCAGCGTCAGCTTTGGACTATCCCCATCGGGAATCGCGAACAGGAACCGCTGATGGTCCGGTCGCATGGCGAACGCCACGTTGTCCTTGGGGAAAGTCATCACGGGGCGAGGTTCACTGGCGCTCAAAGTGGCGCCGCGGGTCACGGTCACCGCAATGAGGCCCCTGCCGTTGAAGTACAGGATCTCGGACCCATCGGCACTCCATGCACCCCCAACACAGCCGTCCTTCGAGATCTGTACTTTGTTGCCGGGTACCGGATACGACTGCACGTACGCTTCCGCTCGGCCCGACTCATCGGATCCGTACAGCATCCAGCGCTTGTCCGGCGACAGCCTCCCGGCGAACTCGGAGAATGGTGTCACCAAGTAAGGCACAGGAGAACGGTCGCCTTTCATGTTCACCACGTATATGTCACGCGCGGTCTTGTTGCCCAGGTCCGAGTAGACGATGAGCGAATCATCCGGCGACAGATCCGTGAAGTCCTTGAAGGGCGTGCTCGATATGTAGAGCGGCTGCTCCCCGCCCACGCCGTTTGCGGCGATCTGGTAGAAGTCGTACACGGCGCCGCGCTGGCGCGCGTAGGCAATGCGATTGCCGTCACCGGACCAGTGCAGCGTGAATCGCGGCAGCCCGTCCGTGGTCAATCGATTCATGGTGCCGCGCACCAGGTCCACCACCCACAGGTCCTGACTCGAGGGTGAGTTCGCGCGCAGTACCGCGGCGCGTTGGCCGTCGGGACTGAACTCGATCGCCACGTAGTCACCTGCTGGAACGGGTACCGCCCCTTGGGGCCTGCCATCGCGGTCATACCATTGCAGGCGGCTGCTCAGCTTGAGCGTGGTGGGGTACAGCATCGTCCCGTTCAACGACGCCGAGGCGGGCGGGCAACCGAGTACTTCCTGGTTGTCGGGGGCCACGCCCACGCGCGTGGGCTCGCCCTCCAGTTTCATGTGGGCCAGCGAGAACGGTTGCACCACCAGCGACGCATCACGAATGAACACCATGTGGCCGGGCGCGGCGAACATCGCACCCGAGACTGCTCGCACGGCGAGCGTGCGCTTGCTCGACCCCAACTCGGTGATGTACGTGTCCATCTTGCCGTCCACACCAGGCAGCGACACATAGGTGAAGTGTCGACCATCGGGCAGAAACCGCGGGAACCGATGCGCGGTCTCGTGCCTGGTTGTGTCGAGTCTGGTCACGGCCACGGGCTCACCCCCGGACGCCGACACGCGGTATATCGCCGTCTGGCTGCTCGGCGAGAACAGGATCACATCCCCCTTGCCCCACGTGCCGCCCCGCGCGTCGGGCGCATCGCACAGCACTTGCGGCGCGCCGCCCGCGACCGCGACCGTACGCAACTTGCCCTCGGCGAAGTAGCCAATCGTGTGCCCATTGGGCGACCAGAATGGCATGCCAAAACCGAAGTCGCTCGCCTCGGTGCCCGCTAGCACTCGCACATCGAGCGACGCGAGCGGCCGCACCACCAAGCGCGATACGCCCACTGAATCGAACGCCCACATCGCGATCATGCTGCCGTCGGGCGAGATTGACGAAAGAGCGGGCACCGGACGAATGCCCAGGTTGGCCGGCGAGCTGATCGTGACCATCATGGGCACGGGCCTAGCCACCGTCCGAAGCGGCCCGCTGTAAAGCGCGGCCGTCAGTGCGGCTGCCGCCGCTGCTGCGGCCACGGCCGCGGCCAACGCGGTCTTGCTGCGACCGCCGTGCGCCTTGGCGCTCGCCTGCTCGGCCGCGGCGATACCGCTCGGCGTCACCCCCTGCGCAATGATCTCGTCCAGCTCGATGCGCGCATCGCCGATGTCGCGCAGGCGCTTCTTCGCGTCTTTCTCGACACAGCGCCGCAGGAGTTCGCGCAGGCGGACGGGCGTGGTGGGGGGCAACGCACTCCAGTCGGGATCGCGCTCCAATATCTTCGCGATCGTGTCCGACACCGTCTCACCCGGGAATGGGCGCTTGGACGTCAAGCACTCGAACACCACGCAGCCGAACGCCCAGATGTCGGCACGGCGATCCACCAGCTTGCCGCGCGCCTGCTCCGGGCTCATGTAGGCGGCAGTGCCCAATATCACATTGGCTGCCGTCATGGGGCTGGTGAGTGTGGGCGACATGGACACGGCCGACGAGCCGCTCGCGGTGGGCGTGTCGGGATCGAGCGCCTTGGCGAGCCCGAAGTCCAGCACCTTCACCTGGCCCTCGGGGTTCAGCTTGATGTTCGCGGGCTTCAAGTCGCGGTGGATGATGCCCTTCTCGTGCGCGGCCTCGAGCGCCTCGGCAAGCTCACGCGCCATCTCGATCGTCTCGCGCACGGCAAGTGGCCCGCGCGACAAGCGCACGGCCAGGTCATCGCCCTCGACGAGCTCCATCGCCAAGAAGCGCACCCCCTCGACTGCGCCCACTCCATAGATGGCGGCGATGTGCGGATGATTGAGCGAGGCCAGCATTCGCGCCTCGCGTTCGAACCGCGCCATGCGATCAGGGTCGCTCGCGAACACCGCGGGCAGCACCTTGATGGCCACGTCACGCCCCAGAGTGGTGTCGGTGGCGCGCCATACCACGCCCATGCCGCCTTCACCGATCGGTTCGATCAGCCGGTAATGCGATAGCTCGCGCCCTGCGGAAAGGTCCATGGTCGCAAGGTACACGTTTCCATCGGCGCAGCAGTAATCAGGACGGGGTCATCTCATGATCGATACTCTTTGCGTCAACACCCGGCCCCCAGCCTCAAGCCGCACCAGATAAACCCCAGCCGCGACTCCACCACCCGTGTCATCACGCCCATCCCACACCTGATCGTGTCGCCCCGAGGCCATTCCCTCACCCGCCGCTAGCGTGCGGACCACGCGACCCGTGACGTCGAGGATCCGCAGGGTCACCGCTGCGGTACTCGGCATGTCGAAGGCGATGGTCGTGCGCGCCGTGAACGGATTTGGCCGCGGCGTTGAAAGTGTCAGTAATGGCCGCCCCGGCGTTACCGAAGCGGTGGATGCGCGCTGCTGCACGATGGACAGGATGATGAACTCGCCCGCGGTGATCGGCGCGAACCCCACGAGCATGATCGTCCGCCCCTCGGCGATGTCCTGGGCTGTCATCGTGGTCGCGTCGCACTTCATGAAGTAGGCCTGACTCGGGGTCGATCCCTTGAACCAGCCGGCGCTGTACAAGCCCTGCAGAAAATTGGTCCCATCCGTCCGGAGTTGTGCCCACAGCGTCTCATCGTTGGACTCCTGAAGGCACCACGCGGTGCCGGCCTGGATCGACGCGGCTATGCCAGAGCCCTCCCGCCGCACCGCGAGGTAGCGCCAGTCGGTACTGCTCGCAAGCGTCCGGGCGCCCCAGACCTGCACGCCTTGACCCACGAAGTAGCGAATGGGGTTGATGTTCACCGATGCGAGTTGGCTCTGCTGCGTGGTGTTCAAGGCAAGGCTCACCGAACTCCCTGAGTTGACGGTGCCCGTGGCCGCAGTCGGTGGGGAGGTGCGTGCAACCACGCCGGCGACGAATCCGCTGGGCGGCAAAAGTAACGACACACCGGCCGGTGCCGCTTGGACCCAGGGGAAGTAGAGCGCCGCAAAACCGTTCGTCGTGCTCAGGGCTGCGCGCTGCGCCAACACGGCATCCATATCGGTCGCCGACACCGGGTCCAGGATCGCGAATCGATTGCCCACACTCTCGCAGTGCACGATCAGCGCCGCTTGCACCCCCTGCGAGGTTGCCCCGGGAATGGCGACCATCGCCACCTCGGCAATGTCGCGCAGTGCTTGCAGTCCCGTCCGCGCGCCCGGCACGCCACCGTCGCTGCCTATCAGCGAAACATCATCCGCCCCCGGGACACGCACGATGTAGAGGCGCTGGCCACCGTTCACAAAGTACGCCGCGACCGACGGCGCTAGATATGGGTTGGCAAGGCCGCTGGTCGAGGCGCCGAAAGTGGCGGTGAACTGGGCGTAGCTGTCCACGAGGACGGGTTGGTCCAGCGGCCCTTGTTGGGTCTGGCCGACGAAACCGGCCGTGCGACTGTCGAGGAGCACGATCGGCGTGGCCGCCGCCGCACCGCTGATTAGCAACAGGGCAACCGGCAGAAATATCGGCCACACGCGCAGCGGATACGGACCCGAGATGCTCATCCTGCCAGCCCACCAGAGGAACCCGATGAGCACCACCTGGAGCGCGATCCTGGGTACGAGCGGTATGGCAGGGGCACCTTGGAAGGTGATTCCGGAAAGTGCGGCGTGGATGTTGGCTGGCAGGACCGCCATGAGCAGCACGATCAGCGCCCCCGCAGCAACGTGGCGCGTGCGGGGGACGAGTAGACCGATGCCGCCCAGGATCTCGCAGATACCCGTCAGTGTCACCATGAATCCGGGATTGGGAACCACCGGCGGCACCATGCGAATCATGTCCGCCCGCATGCCGGTGAAATGGGCCCCTCCAGTGACGCAGAACATAACGGCGAGGCCGACCCGTGTCGCGCCGTGCCACTCCCGTAGTGGCAGCACACCGAGCTGGCCCACGAGGCGAGCGAGCACTGTGGCGGCGACCAGGATGATCAGCAGTACCATGGCGGGAATTCCTTGGCCCCCGGATTTTGGCCGGAGGCTTCAGCCGCGGGAGTGCGCTCGCGATGCGAAATAGGCGCCGATCAGGAGAATGGCCAACAACAGCAGGACGATGCGGGCCATCCCGATCAGTCGCGTGTGCGCGAGATGCTGTGTGCCTTTGGGTTTGATGCCGGTGACGGCAGCGATCGCCGTGATGATGGCGACGAGCCCGAGCAATGCCAACCAGATCATGGTGCGGGTGAGTCCTCCTCTCTCGAAGTAAACGCCGCTCGCCGCCCGTGCTTCGAGCTCGTCACGGGCATCCCAGACTACCCCAACGTCTCTGGCCGCCACCGAAGTATCGATCAGGCGCGGACCAGGCGCCCCTAGCGCTCGATTTTGAAGATCTCCCGCCGACCCTCCACCACAAGGTCGTGGTAGCCCTTCATGATCGACTCCATCTCCTTCATATGGTCATTGCCCTGTCCCATCGCCGCGTACATCGAGTCATAGGCTGTCAGGCTCTCGACTTCCATCTCGGACACCACGGTCCAATACCGGCCTGCGCTCACGTCGGTGAGCACGCGCATCTTGGGCATACCCGCCTTCTCACTCACCTTCGACATCGCGAGGAACTTCTCGACCATTTCCCGAACTTTGCCGGGCTTGCAGTACATGGTATCGCGGACCAGCAACATGTCGCCTCCTTGATATGGCGTGATGGATTGTTGCACTTCAGGCCCGCTGCACCTCGGGGCCGAGCCGGAACCTTACACCCATAACAATCGCCCCCGAAGTCTGCGGCTCAACCTCGATACTTCGACGGCGCCATGCTCCGCATGCGCGCCCAAGGGTCGCACCCCTACGCTGGAGCGGGCCGCCAATTGGGTATTTGAGCAAGGCTCTCGAACGAGTACCCTTGGTACTGTCCCGACACGATCTCCATCCTCGGAGGTGCCCACGTGAGCGACAAGCCGGAGGTCCAGCCCATGACCACGACACCCTTCGTCGAAACTGGCATCGCAACGAGCCGCGTCCACGCCGACATCGCCGCGCTCACCCACCAAGGTGCCAGACCGAACAACGAGGACGCCTACGTGGTGTACCGGCTTGGCCGGTTCATGGAGTGCGTCTCGAGTAACCTGCCCAAAGGTGTCCTGCCAGCACGCTACGATGACTCGGGGCACCTGATGATCGTGGGCGATGGCGTGGGCGGAGCCGCCAGCGGCGAAGTCGCGAGCCGTACCGCGATGCTGACCTTGGTCCACGGGATCCTGCGCTCGCCCAAGTGGGCCCTCAAACTGGACGACCCCGACACACGCGAGGGGGAAATCCAAGAACTCATCGCACGTTCGCGTGCCTACCTGCAACAGATGCACGAAGTGATTCGCGAGCGGCAGGAACAGGACCCGCGTTACGAGGGAATGGGCACCACCTTCACCAGCGCCTACACCGTGGGCGGCGACCTGTTCATCACGCATGTAGGGGACTCGCGCGCGTACGTCCTGCGCGCAGGTCGCCTGTTCCGAATCACGCGCGACCACACTTTGGCACAGGAGTATGCCGACCTGGGGCGACTGCGCCAGGCCGAAGTCGAGAAGCATCCCCTTGGACACGTGCTCACGCGCGCCCTGGGTGGCCCCACGGACATCCTGGAGAGCGATACGCACCACCGCGATGTCGAGGACGGGGACCGACTGCTGCTGTGCTCGGACGGGCTCACCAAGGTGGCGAGCGAGGCGGACATTTCAGCCGCGATGATGGCACACGCCTCGAGCGAGGCCGCGTGTCGCGCCCTGGTCGATCTTGCGCTGGCACGCGGTGGTCCGGATAACATCACGGTGATTGTGGCGGGTTATCAGGTGAGCTGAGGGCCCACCTCACCTGCCGGGCCCACACTGGCGATGCCTTTGGGTCGCCGCGCCCATTCGTCGGGCGAATCCCGCCACTCACCCGAATGCAGCCTGCCGTTGCAGGCACTGCACTTCGAGAAACCGCCTACGAGCGGTGCCGTCTGCACTCGCAACACCATGTGCGCCAACACGAGCGCCTGCGCCCCCAAGCGGCGATCCATCGGCACGCTTGATGCGGTTCACTTGTGCATACACGGGCACTGGGTGGGTATGCAGTGGGCGAACGAAATCACGATTGCGGCGATCTCCGCAACCGCACGAGAAGAGGGAGTCTCACGAATGGGAAGCGTACGAGGAGTGCAGAGTCTGGGAGCTGCCGCTGCGCTGGCAGGTTTCATTCTCGCGGGCTGTTCGGGCGCCCCTTCGTCCCCGATGGGCAATGGCATCTCGGACCCAGAGTTCGTGCATTCGGCTCAGGTTCCAGAAGGGGCGTTCGGTAACACGGGCGATAAATCGGGATTGAGTGGATCAAAGAGCATCGATGGCGCCGCGGGCGGGGAGATCTCGGTCGGACGGTTCAATCTCACATTCAGTAAGGGCGCGTTTCAGGGAAAGGCGACCGTGTCCATCACCGTGCCGGACACATCCGTGGTGTCCTGCCAGCTCAGTATCGATCCGCCTTCGGCGAACAATTTCGCCGCTCCTGTGATCCTCCGTTCGGACTGCAGCGGCACAAACGTGGTCGTCCCGAGCCGGCTGATGCAGATTTGGCTCGACGAGTCCTCCGGCGTGTGGCGCCAGGTACCTGGCTCCACGCCTGATGTGGCGAACGTCGATGTCAATACACCACTGACGCATTTCTCCCTCTATGGCATCCTCGAAGGCAAGGCGGGCTGGTGAACACGGCAGACCGCCGCGCGAGTGGGTACGCACTCGCTCTTGTCGTTGTCGCCTCGACGTGGACCACGCTCGCATGGCGTGGCCCATTGACCGGACAACTGGGGTTCTGGTTCGTGGCCTCGCTGCTGGCCGAACTCATGTGGATCCGTCTGCCCATGGGCCAAGCCACATTGAGCATGGCCTCGTGCGCTCACTTCGCGGCGCTGCTGGTATTGCCGCGAGGACAGGCCATGGCGGTCGTGGCGATCTCCGGCGCAATTGCCGAGGCGGCCCTGCTGCGCAAGCCCGCGCAACGCGTCGCCTTCAATGCGGCCCAATCCGCGATCGCCGTGGGTTCGGCTTCGTTCGTCCTCGGCCTCTACGGCGGTGGAGCGCGCGCACTCCATGACATGACTCAGTTCCCTGCCGCGGTCTCGCTACTCCTGGCAGCCTTCAGCTACTTCGTCGTGAACACGGTCGCCGTCTCGGGCGCCGTGGCCCTGAGCGGCAGAACCTCGTTGCGAGTGGCATGGCAGCGGAACTTTGGAACGTCCTACGAACTCATCTCCAGCGCAGCCCTGTTCTCGCTCGGGATCTCGTTGGCATACCAGTATCTGCATGCCGGCCCAGGGGGTGCACTGCTGGTCGTGTGCCCGATCCTGCTCGCGCATCAGGGCTACCGACAATATGTACGTCAGCTCCCCCAGGCGGCCCACGCCCACGCCAGCGAGCAGCAGGGAGTTCGAGCGGCCTGATCGCCCGAGGGTTTGGCTGCTCCCCTATTTGCCCGCGTTGCCAGCGATCTGCTGCGGCGGCCTCGGCAGCTTGGGGCCGCGATCGATGGCCAGCTTGAAGTCTGCATCCGCCACTGCACGCATGCGAATCTCCTGTTGGGTCGCACGCACGCTCGTTCCGCGGGCATCGTGGATCCGCCCGCTCAGGGTCACGCCGGGTGCGAGGGTGCGATTGATGCCATTCTCGGCAAGGGTTCGCAGCTTACCCACCGACTGCGAGTCGGGCAGTGTGGCGCGGGCGCGCAGGAAGTCGCGGATATCCACTCCATTCAACCACGCGAAGCCCTGAACCAAGGATTGCGCGGTTCCCACGTCGTAGTCCAGATCCGGCACGTCCACCCGGTGCAGTTCTGAGTTGAGCCTGGGTGTGCCGGTGAAATAGATCTTGCCCCGCACCTTCCCTGCCAGCTTCACCCCGAGCGCCACTCGTCCTCCGCCGATGCCGGTGAGCTGCACATCCTTGATCACGATACGATGCCCCTGCTGCACGATGCTGCGTCCCACGAGGGCCCGCCGTAATAGGTTGGTGGCCACGGGATAGGTGAACGAGGCTTCGATGATCACGCGCGCACCGTTTCCTACGCTGTCGGCCGGCTGCAAAACGGGCAGCGGACGAAGATCCTCCGATTGAGCCCCGGTCACGATCCGCGGGGCGGCGGTCACCCGGAGTCGCGCATTGACGGTGTCACCCACGGCATCGACAGAGCCCAGTTGCGCGGCGTACGGGTTGATCTCCAGATAGACGTCGTCGGTCAGGCGGATGCGCCGCTGGAACAGAGTCCACAGTTGTGTGAACCGTTTGCGAACCGGCCAGCGCCCCACGGCCTCATCGAATCTCAGCAGATTCCGCTCGAGCATTTCCCGCGTCGCGGCGATCGCCCGGTCGGTCACGTCGATGCGCAGCACTGTCAGCTTGCAGCGGTCGCGGGGCTCGTCGCTGTATGGCTCCAAGCGCATCACGCGCGTATGCGTGCGCAATTGCCAGCGCGGCGTCAGTTCGCAGGTTGAGCTGAGTTCCAGGCTCACTCGCGGGCGCTCCCCGTTACCCGTTCCACACCCCGCACCCAGAACAGGGCCCAATGGAGAGCGGTACCACACGCGGCCCTGATATTCGATATCGCTCGAGAGCGACAGTGTCTTTCCGTTCACGCGAGCGGTGAACGGAGAGCGGCTCACGGTGTAGGCGAAGCTCGCGCGTTTGTTGGTCGCAATCGGCAATTGTTGTTCGAGATCCCCATAGGTGAGGGGTACGGCTGCCTCGAGTGAATCCACCGCGGTGCTCAGGTTGTAGGTCACCAGCACTTCAATCGTGGAGGCGGCTTCTTGGAGATTCGAATCCATGATGTCGGCGACCACGACCGGGGCAGGGGCATCCAACACCTGCGTCTGATCCAGCCGATAGCGGATGTATGCGACCACCGAGATGATCACAAGCAGGACGAATCCAACGAACAGTCCTGCCGATCGGCGCGAGGGGAAGAGCACGGTCAGCCGTGCCGGACTCGGGTGACGGTCCAAGCCGCCCCCTTGCGCGTGAGCTCCACATGGGTCGGCTTCACACTACTCCCTGCAACTCGGATCCTGAGCCCCATGCGCGAAGCCTTACTCCCAAGTTCCTCTAACGGCAACTCAGCGCGGTCCACTTCAAGCTGTTTGCCCTTGGCCCTACCCCCATCTACCGAAACGACCTCGACATGGTAGCTGCGTGAACTCTCGAGGCCAATGTCGACCGCGAGGTCATGGAACTGCAGCGCGCGGTCCTGCACCGAGAAGAAGTCCAGTGGAGCCACCCGGGAAAACCAGTGCCGAGCGATCTTGTCGCGCCGCACGATGAGGTTTCGCACCAGGTACTCGGTGGCCCGTGGGTCATCGTAGTGCGCCGCCTCGACTGCTGCCGCGATCTGCGCGTCGGAAAAGGACGCGACGATCTTGGCGCCCCAATAGCCGTCCCGGTCGGTCATCTCGCGAAACGCGGGGTGCGGCACCATCTGGCGGAAGTCCTCAGGCCGGTACACCTCGGACTCGTAGTTTCCGATGGACGGGATGCCCGTCGCTTGGTGCGCTCGCCGCCATGGCTCCTGGACGAACCCCAGAGTCACGAACCGACGCCCGATCCACGCATAGTCGACCATGTTCTCGTAGCCCGCCCAGATATGCTTGGGTCCGTCCGCGGCTGCCCCGAAGGAGGAGCCGACGTCCAGGAAGTAGTGCTTCACGTGGCCAAGACTGTCGCGCGTTTCCACGAAGGTGTCGAGGAACTGGTGATCCTTTGTATCCCAGTCATTGATCCATGAGCACAACACGAACAAGCCGCGCAGCTCGCGGCGATTGGCATGCGAATACCAATCATTCGAATCCCCGGGCCGAAGCCGGCTCATGCTCGGGGAGCCCAGCACGTGACCCTCGATGAACATGCTGGCAGAGGCCGAGTAGCTGCCATCGTGGTGCACTGCCCCACGCACGAGCACCGATTCCAGGTCCGCTGGCGTGAAGTGCTCCCCTTTTTCGCCAGTCAGCAACTCGGGATCGATCGTGATGTCGCCCCGCTGAAAGCGGACCGGCTCGTTGTGGGGCACGTTGTAACCCGCAGCGTGCAGAAGTGTGCGCGAGACCATGTCGGCGCCCGAGCTGAGCTGGGCATGGCCGCGCGTGTCCAACTTGACGATCCACTTCTTACCGTTGGCATCCTTGATCTGGAACCCCGCGCTCCAGCCGCCCTTCTTCGCGTGCTTCAGCGTCCATGGTTTCGCGGGCAGGAATACTGAGTCCGGCCCCTGCCGGAGCATGGCAACCGGAACAGTGCGGGTATGGTTGCGATTAGTGAACCAACTGGAGTTGGGCGCTTCATCGAACGCGTTCACGTTGACCGCTTCGCGCTGCGTATGGGCACCGAACCCGCGGGCCAACCACAGGAGCTTGTCGGGGATGTCGAAAATGTGGGAGACGGGATCGATGAGCCCTTGGCGGATTTGCTGCCCCCAGTAGCTGGGTTGCCAGTCCTTCGGCCGCTGAATCGCCTGTGCGTCGTGATCCACCCAAGTGCTGTCGGCAACCCATGCGCCACGAGCGGTCGCGGGTGCGAGCAGGAGCAGGGCGCACGACGGACCGAGTAGACACCAGAGCCAATGCAGAAACGCGCGGGGCATCAGAAGTCCCCCCCCAACGACACCATCGCATGCAAACCCTCGGTGCTGTGCGCGAGCTCGAGGCGAATCGCGGACGCGTCGGTCAATCCAAGGCGCAACCCGCCACCATAGGCCTCATGGGAATCCCGCAGGCGGAACGCGGACGCACGCGGCGCAACCTGGGAACGCTCGTAAAGCGCAAGCGCACTCATGCGATACAGGATGGCCCAGCGGTATTCCATCCGGGCCAGAATGAGCTGTCGGTCCCGGAAGCGTTCCGAAGTGAAGCCAGCGAAGCGGGTGCTCCCCTGACTCTGCGCCAGCACGTAGAACGGCAGTGGGGCAGAGCCACGACTGCGCGGTTCCACACCGGAATGCACCAACCGCAGGGCGATCACCCGGCGCTTGGCGAAGACGGGGATATACGCTCGGCCCTCGAGTTCCCACTGGTCGTAGTCAGGATCGCCCGAGCCCAGCCCTGCTGCACGCCGTAACTCGCCCCGGGCGTGCGCACCACGCGAGGGATCGCGTCCCTCGTCGACTGCCGCGAGATCGGCTGAGACGCCATACCAGACCGCACTTGTCGCCTGATGCGAATAAGGAACGCTGGCAGGCGCGAACACGTCCTCCAGTTGGGGAGTTCCGTGGTATCCGCGGCGCGGGCTCATATGGGAATATCCACCGCCGATCCTGAGCTGTCGCATTGGCGACCCGCCCAGGTGCACAGCGACGTCCGCATTCGTGCGCTCGAACAGGAAGTACGAGGCATCGCTTTGCAGCGTCTCATTCCCGATTCCGTAAAAGCGCCTGTTCGGTTTGTAGTCGTAGTCCGCACGCATCAGCAGGCCCACCGGGCGCCCTGTGCCGATTCTCTCGGTCAAGCGCACGCGGCGGCGATCATGGAGTGTCCACGAGCCCGAAAGGTCGAGCTTGGAGTCCGCCGTTGGAAAGCCCTGCCAACTGATGGCGGGCCCAATGCCGGTATCGGTCAAGCTGCCAAGGGCGATGTGAGGGGCTACTTTGAGACCGGAAGGGGAAGGGCGGTGCACTTTGGGGTCGAACAATCGCGGCCCCACGAAATCGAAGCCCCACTCCAAGCCATTCCCGAACAATCGAAGTGGGAACGTGGCCACGCGAAAGGGCGCACGCAGCGCCGTCTCCCACGGGCGTTCACGGTCGGGCGATGCGACGCGGGGCCCGGCGGTCGTAGGAGCCGATTCAGCGAAAGAGCCTGGAGCCACCCAAGAGGAGTCTCCGAAGCGCCCTTCCGCGCCGGATTCGCCCGGGGCTAAAACGCAAGCGCTGAGGCATGCGAGGAACACGAGCCCAGCGAGCCGAATCCTCAGCCCTTCCTGGGGCGCGCCTTCGCTGAAGAAACGGCGCGCGGTATCGATGGGATCACCTCACGATCGATAGGTTTGAATAGACCTGCGGCAGATCGGGTCGATACGAAACAGACTTCGTGCTTTTTCCACACTCCGTGCCTGCACCCGTGCTTCGCCGTTCGCACGAATAGTGCCACCGGCAGGATGCCATCTTGGTGTCTCCAAGTGGTTGGCCCGTCATGGGATGCCTCGTGCTCTGTAATCACATTGCTCGACGGGATTGCAGTGCGTCAGCTGGTGCCTGAAGGCGCCCCTTGCAATTTCCGCAGAAGTAATTACAAGTACCCCACAGTTGCATTCTGACCGCCCCTGCCCTAACCCTCTGGCGCGATGAAGGCTCCACCCCCATCGGGGCCGCGGCACAACGATTGCGTTACGCTGGTGGGCGGTTGACACCCTGTGGCATATCCATTCCATTCGGGGTGAGGGCCGCGGTTCACATTTTGGACCAAAGGATTGTTCGAGACCCTAGCCGGGAGGACGCGGATGCAATCCCAGAACAGATGGACTCGAGGTCTGTTGGCCGGAGCTTCGTCGCTCACTGCGACCGGAGTCGCCTTCGCCCAGCAGGAGAGCACCAGCACAGCAGTGACAACCAACAGGACTTCGGACACGACTCAGGTTTGGTATTCGAACGGGTGGCTTTGGGCCGTAGGCATCGCGATCTTCTTGGTCGTGGTGATCGCATTGACCAGCCGCGGGAAGTCCGCGAGCTGATGATTCATACTGGCAGACTTCCACAACCGAACGGAGTTTTCATGAGCGCATTGCAGAGATTCATGTTGGTGATCCTCGTCGCGATGTTCGCAGGCACCACGCTAGCACCCCGGCAAGCCGCCGCCGGCGTGAACGGCGTCCACCTCACGGTCACGCCATGGGCGGGCTATGCGAACTTCGCCAAGAACGTCAATCTTGAGGACGGGACGATCTATGGCGGAACCCTTGGTCTCATGTTCCACCGTTACGTGGGCATCGAGGCCCATCTTGGTCGCGTCACCGCTACGACAGTTCACGGATTCACGCCGTATGCGATCACGCCTCCGGCCACGCTCAACCCGCGGGACGTGGATGTTCTCCACTACGGCGGAGACTTGGTCCTGAATCTTCGCCCCTCGGCTTGGTTCTCGCCCTATCTGCTAGCAGGTTGGCAGGAGGGTAAGTTCGATTTTGCCGATACGGACTCGGTCCCGAGCTCCCGCTACTTGAACGGGTGGGAGGTCGGTGGTGGTGTCAAGATCCATCTGGCCCCTCGCGTTGCCATCCGGGCTGAGTTCCGTGATGCGCTGTGGACCTTCCCCGAAGGCACGCCGCTGCCGGCGGGTATGGACGCGACCGACAATCAGTTCTACACGGCCGGCCTGGAGTTCGCTCTGGGTGGCACGACGGGTAAGTCCGGGCCGACGGATACCGACGGCGACGGCGTCCGGGACAAGGCCGACAAGTGCCCGGGCACTCCCATGGGTGCGCGAGTCGATGCCAATGGCTGTCCGGTCGATGCAGACGGCGACGGAGTGGCAGATGGGCTCGACCTTTGCCCCAATACGCCTTCTGGCGCGTCCGTGGACTCACACGGCTGCCCGCAGGACACCGATGGTGATGGTGTGCCCGACGGTCTGGACAAGTGTGCCGGTACGCCTTCAGGTGCTGTCGTGGATGCCAGCGGTTGCCCCAAGGACTCGGATAACGATGGCGTGCCTGACGGCATCGACCAGTGTGCCGATACCCCGGGTGGAACGGCCGTGGACGCTCGCGGTTGCCCGCTCGTCACCGACGCCGACAACGACGGCGTCCCGGACGACAAGGATCTCTGCCCGTTCACCCCGACCAATGCCAAGGTGGACAAGGACGGCTGTCCGATCGAGTTGACCGAGCGCGAAGTCGAGCTTCTCGACAAGGGCCGGATCACCGAGCGCGACATCCACTTCGAGACCGCGAAGTGGGACATCCTTCCCGAGTCCTTCCATATCCTGGACGACCTGGGCGCGATCCTGATCCAATGGCCGCGTCTGCGAATCGAGATCGGTGGTCATGCCGACGCGCGCGGATCCGACGCATACAATCTGGACCTGTCGGACAAACGTGCGAACTCGGTGCTGACCTACCTGTTGGGCAAGTTCCCGCAGATCGACCACGCGCAGTACTCGGCCAAGGGCTATGGCGAAAGGGTTCCGGTCGCGACCAACAAGACGGCCGCGGGCATGGCACGGAACCGCCGGGTCGAGTTCAAGGTCATGAATCCCGAAGAGTTGAAGCATGAAAAGGAGCGGCGCC
>JBDSKE010000077.1:0-9892 GCA_039917105.1 Candidatus Eiseniibacteriota bacterium
GCATGACCTGTTCGAGCGAGGTGGTGAATCTTCCGTCGAGGATGTCATCGTGCGCCGTCATGAACGCATCGGCGGCGTCATGGACCAGAGTGTTGATGGCGATGGCTCGAAGGAGATCCGCGCGGTCGAGTCGCCAGGCATAGTCGCCATGTTCCGGGGTCAGTACCGGACAGCGGGCATCCTGTTCGCACAGCGGACGCAGGCAATCCAGGAATACCCCCTCGGAGACATGCTTGAGCCGCAGGCCATCTTCGAGGTCGAGCAAGAGGTAAGCGATGTCATCCGCAGCTTCCATCAGGAGGGCGAGCGGATGGCGTTGCCAGTGTTCGTCGGACTGTTGCGCGAGACCGAGTTGCTGCGCGATAGGGGAGAACACCGCCACATCATCGTCGAACAATCCCGGCTTGTGAGCGCTTCTGTGCAACGCCGACCGGGATGCGACCCGCGAGGAGCATGGGTATTTGACCAGCGCTCCCAGTGTGGCAAGGGTCAGCTGCAGGCCACCGCTGCGACTGGCGCGTTCGGTACGTGTCACGATACGGAAGGTCTGGGCGTTGCCCTCGAAGGTGGCGAGATCGAGACGCTGGCGATCGGTGAGCCGGGCCCAGAATGGCTTTTCGCGCTCGAAGTACTCGCGAATGGCGTCCTCGCCCACATGCCCGAACGGGGGGTTGCCAAGGTCGTGCGCGAGGCAAGAAGCCGCCACGCAATCGCCAAAATCACGCCCGTCGAAGTGCGGCGCCAGATCCGGCTTACGCCCAATCACGCGTCGCCCCACCAAGGTTCCAAGCGAACGCCCAATCGAGGCGACCTCGAGGGAGTGCGTCAGGCGCGAATGGACATGGTCGTCGTAGGGCAGTGGGAAGACCTGGGTCTTGTCGGCGAGCCGGCGGAACGGGCCGCTGAACAGGATGCGGTCATGATCGCGCTGAAACGGTGACCGCGCGGGCGCTTGATCCTCGGGCGGCGCACCCAATCGCACCGTGGAGAGTAGTTGTTGCCAATCGCCTGCCATGCGGGGCTCCTCTTTTCCTGATCCATCATGCGTCCGGCGTTGGGTTTGCGGCGATGCCGTGTTCGGCTAGTATCGACAACCTCCATGAACTGCTGCCCCCGATGGGTCCCCGGACGGCCGCCCGTCATTGCGGCACAAGATACGGAAGGACACAGGCGAACGCCATGAGCACGAACACGAAGCTCCAGACCTGGGTCGGTGAAATGGCTGCGCTCTGCCAGCCCGACCAGGTCATCTGGTGCGATGGTTCCGACGCCGAGTACAAGCGGATGTTGAATCTGATGGTCCAGGCCGGGACCGCAATCCGGCTGTCCGAGAGCAAGCGGCCGAACAGTGTCTTCGTGCGCTCCGATCCGGCCGATGTCGCGCGGGTCGAGGAGTTCACTTTCATCTGCAGCAACTCTGTCGATGACGCTGGCCCGACGAATCACTGGCGTGACCCCGCAGAGACCAAGACGTTGTTGACCCCTTTGTTCACTGGCTCGATGAAGGGCCGCTCCATGTATGTGATCCCGTACAGTATGGGCCCCATTGGTTCGCCCATCGCCAAGATCGGCATCGAGCTCACTGATTCGCCCTATGTAGTGGCCAGTATGCATGTGATGGCACGCGTGGGTGCGAAGGTGCTGGAGACATTGGGCTCGAGCGATGATTTCGTTCGCGGACTGCACTCCGTGGGGGCGCCGTTGCCTACGCCGAGCATGCCCGACTCGCCCTGGCCGTGTAACAGCTCGACCAAGTACATCTGCCATTTCCCCGAGACGCGCGAGATCTGGTCCTTTGGATCCGGCTACGGTGGGAACGCGCTCCTTGGCAAGAAGTGTCACGCGCTGCGCATTGCCTCCGTGCAGGCGCGCGACGAGGGGTGGCTCGCCGAGCACATGCTCATCCTCGAGATCACCAATCCCAAGGACGAGAAGATCTATGTCGCCGCGGCGTTTCCCTCGGCGTGCGGCAAGACCAACCTGGCAATGCTCGATCCGACCATCCCGGGCTGGAAAGTCGAGACGGTCGGCGATGACATCGCATGGATGAAGTTCGGTGCCGATGGCCGACTGTACGCGATCAATCCCGAAGCTGGCTTTTTCGGCGTGGCACCGGGCACCAGCCTCAAGTCGAATCCGAATGCCATGCGCACGATCGAGAAGAACACGGTATTCACGAACTGTGCACTCACGCCGGATGGAGACATCTGGTGGGAAGAGATGAGCGACACGCCGCCGGCCCAACTGACCGATTGGCTGCGCCGCCCCTGGACACCCGATAGTGGCCGCAAGGCGGCGCACCCCAATGCCCGCTTCTGCGTGCCCGCGGATCAGTGCCCGGTGATTTCTCCCCATTGGCAGGATCCGAACGGGGTCCCGATCTCGGCAATCCTCTTCGGCGGACGACGCGCCACGGTGATGCCGCTCGTGAATGAGGCCATGTCATGGCAGCATGGAACCTTCCTCGGCTCGATCATGAGCTCCGAAACTACTGCCGCCGCAGCCGGTGCTGCCGGTGTGCTGCGTTATGACCCCTTTGCGATGCTGCCGTTCTGCGGCTATCACATGGGTGATTACTTCGCGCACTGGCTGGCGATGGGCACCAAGTCGGCAGCCGAGAAGCTGCCGCGCATCTTCTATGTGAACTGGTTCCGCAAGGACGCGCAGGGCAAGTTCCTGTGGCCGGGCTATGGCGAGAACAGTCGTGTTCTCAAGTGGGTCTTCGAGCGCGTTGCCGGTTCGGCGGAAGCACTCGAGACGCCAATCGGTCATCTGCCCAAGCCGGGATCACTCGATCTCGCTGGACTCGACCTTCCAGCCGCGTCCGCCGAGGCGCTGCTCGCCGTGGATGTCGAAGCTTGGACCAAGGAGTTGCCTCTCATCGAGAAGCACTACGAGAAGTTCGGCGCCAAGTTGCCGCAGGGGCTTCGGGACGAACTCAAGTCACTGGAGCAGCGGCTCCAATCCGCGGGAGCCGGCGCCAGTCGCTGAGGGAGCCTCAGCTGACCAAAGCTGAATCGAGTGACTTGGGACAGGCTGCGGTGAGTACATCGGGCTCGGCCTCGGTCACGAGAACATCGTCTTCGATGCGTATGCCGCCAAAGCCGAGCAGCCCATCCACGCGATTCCAATCCACGCAATCCAAGTACTTCTCGCGGCGATCAGGGTCGCACAGAAGCGCGGGGATGAAGTAGATGCCGGGCTCGACCGTGATGAGATAGCCCGGTTCGAGCGGCAGATCGGTGCGCAGCATGTCCAGGCCCGGCCGTTTGCTGCGCGTGCGACCTGGCAGGTAGCCGCTGGCATCGCGCACGCCCAACCCCACCAAGTGTCCGAGGCCGTGCGGGAAGAACAGGGCATGCGCGTCGCGCTCGAGCAGCGCGTCGACCTCGCCCTTCATGATGCCGAGCGCCAGCAATCCGGCCACCGTGCTTCGGCATGCGCTCATGTGCAGGTCCCGCCACTCAACGCCCTTGCGGCAGGCGGCCACGGCCGTCTGCTCGATATCCAGCACGAGCGTGTACAGGTCCCGGAAGAATCCCGGATCACCCCCGGCCACTCGGAATGTGCGGGTGATATCCGCGGTGTAGCGCCTGACTTCTGCGCCGGCATCGATGAGCACCACGTCCCCCGGCAGGACGATGCGAGCGCTGGGGGAGAAGTGCAGTACGGCGCTGTTGCTGCCCGCGCCCACGATTGTGCCGTAGCCGGTGCGATCCCCACCGTGGCGGAAGAACTCGGCTTCGATCTCGATCTGTATCGTGCGTTCGCTCACACCCGGACGCAGGAGTGCGCGGGCGGCTGCGAAGCCCGCGGTCGTGGCGGCGCATGCGTGACGCACGCGCGAGATCTCGCTGGCGTCCTTGGGTCGGCGCGCGTGCTGGAGCAGTTCGCGCAAGTGCAGCGAGCGCGCATCGTCGCTTGCCAGCGCAGGTAAACGGGCGCCGAGATTGACGACCGGACGGCCCCGCCGCGCCGCAAGCCACGCGGGCAGGTGTGAGAGCGGTGCGCCGGGGGCGTCGCCCCGGCCCTCCCAGACACGCTCGGCCACCGTGGTTTCGGGTACGAAGTCGCTCCAGCCTTGGCGCGGGTCGAACGCCAGGACGGAACCCGGCGACTCGTGCTCGGCCAGGTAGAAGTACTCGGCATGTGCCAGGAACGGGTAGGTCTGGTCTGCGCCGCCCGGGATGGAAACGGGGTCCCCCGATCCGATCAATACGATCTCGTCGGTGAGCGCCCAGAGCGCGGCGACGCGTTCGCGGCGGCGTGCAAGGTCAGTAAGCATGCCCCCCACCCTACGCTGTTGGCCGTCTGCGGTTCCAGTCGTGCCGGCTCAGAACCTCAGCTTCACCATCACCTCGCCGCCGCGGGGTACTTCAATCTGACGCTTGAGCTCGCCCCTCTGCGGATGCCATGCACGCACCGTGTACCGCCCCGGTGGGAGCTTGGGTAGGGCGAATCGGCCGAGCGAATCCGGGCGCGCATAGGCATGGTTCGGCGTGACCACGACGAACCCGAGCATTTCGGGGTAGAGCGCGCTGTACAACTTGATCACCCCGCCACGCGCGAACTGCAGGGTGTCGCGACGTCCCGGTGGGTGGATGCCCAGGTCGAATCGCCTCGCGGCCGAGACGCTGAATGTATTGTGGTAGACGCGGTCGCCATTGCGGATCTCGACCCTCGTCCGAGCGGGCACCGCAGTGACGCGCGGGCGGAAGTTCTGGTTGACCTGGACGATGCTGGAAACGGCCTCGGGCTTTGATCGCTGCCAGAACCAATGGCGGCCTTGGCCGGAGAGATTCAACTCGACCTTTTCGGGGATTTTCTCGATCCAGACCACGGCGTCCGTCACGCCACGTTGCGCGCGCGCCTGAGCGGTCGCATCCGGCTTCTTCGCCGACGCGATCTGTGCCCCGCGATTCATCCACACGATGCCTTCGATGGCGCCCGCATGGGTGCGTGCCGGGGGTAACAACCCCAGCGACAGCAGGAGGACGGGAAGCAGCCAGCGCTTGGGGAACATGAACGCAGGTCTCCGGGCCGAGCAACTGCGCTCCTGCAAGTCGCAAGAGCACTTACCCTGTCTTCGGCAGGGAAGGGCGCGGGCCCCACCCTTATCGGTCACTCCTGCCCAGCGGAACCGTATCCAGCCGGGATTCATTGAAGTGCTATATTCCCTGCCCGATCAGGAGAGTACCCATGGAAACGCTTCATACCGCCACATTCGCAGGTGGATGTTTCTGGTGCCTGGAGGCCGTGTTCGAACGGCTGAGGGGCGTGCGCCAGGTGGTCTCTGGGTACACCGGTGGGCAGGATGAAAAACCGGACTATGGCAAGGTGTGTGGCGGCGAGACCGGTCACGCGGAAGCCATCCAGATCACCTTCGACCCGTCGCAGATCGGGTACGGCGACCTGCTGCGGATCTTCTTCGCATTCCACGATCCGACCACCAAGGACCGTCAGGGGCCGGACGTCGGGACGCAGTACCGCTCGGCCATCTTCTTCGACTCACCCGCCCAAGAAGCGGTGGCGCGCCAAGTGATCGCGTCGCTCTCGGAGGCCAAGGTGTTCCCGCGCCCGATCGTCACCGAGGTCGCGCCCCTGACACATTTCCATATGGCCGAGGCACACCACCAAGGTTATTACCTGCGCAATCCCGAGCAGGGCTATTGTCAGGCCGTGATCGCACCCAAGGTGGCCAAACTGCGCTCCCAACTCTCCGAGCTCCTATCCGAGGACGCCCAGACCTGAAGCGTTGGAGCGGGAAGAGCTCTCCCATTCCGGCCCGCTTCCGGTGCTGGGTCGCCCGTGCTCTACACCGACTTCGCTCCATGAAGCCTCGCACCCCCAAGCGTTTGAACTTTCCCGCCGCCGCGGACTTCCGCGACCTCGCCCGACTCGCCATCCCCGTGGCGCTCGTTCAAGTCGGGCTGATGGCCATGGGCGTGGTCGACACGATGATCGTCGGGCACCTCTCGGCTGCAGCACTCGCGGGTGTCGCCGTGGGCACCGTGTATGTGTTCGCGCTGGGTTCATTCGGCATGGGATTGCTGATGGCGGTTGAGCCCATCCTCTCGCAAGCCATCGGAGCCGGCGAGACGGAAAGCGTCGCACGCGCATTCCAACGGGGCTTGGTGTTATCCGCACTGCTCGGCGTGTTGGGCGCGCTCGCGATCCTGCCCTTGGACTCGGTGCTGCGTGCGTTCGGTCAGAGCGAGGAACTGATCGCGGTGGGAGTGCGGTACTCCCGTGTCCAGATGCCCAGCATGATGGCGTTCTACCTGTTCTTTCTGATGCGGCAGTGTCTCCAAGCTCAGGGGCAGACGCGCCCGATCGTGATCACTATCGTGATCGCGAATGCGTTCAATGCGGTGCTTGCCTGGTCGCTGGTGTTCGGGCACTTTGGCGCTCCCGCACTGGGCGTGTGGGGCGCCGGGCTGGCCACGACCCTGGCGCGGTGGGTCAATGTCGTATTGCTTTTGGGGCTGGCGTGGCGGGAACTGCGGCCCCTGTTCGGATGGAAGGCCGAGGCTTTCCAGTGGCGCCCCATGTGGCGCTTGATGGGGATCGGGCTGCCGATCGCTGTTCAATATCAACTCGAGTTCGGTGTGTTCGCCGCAGTGGCGCTCATCATGGGCCGCATCGGACAGGTCCCGATGGCGGCACATCAGATCGCGATCAACATCGCCTCGCTCACATTCATGGTACCGATGGGCATCTCATCCGCCGGCGCCGTGTTGGTGGGCCGCGCGGTGGGGGCGGGCGATGCGCCACGGGCACGGCGTGCCGCAATCGCCTCGATGATCGCGGGCGTGGTGTTCATGGCATTCTCGGCAATCGCGCTGGGGAGTATTCCGAGATCTCTCGCCCGGGCCTATACCAACGATGCCGCGGTGATTGCAATGGCCGCGAGCCTGCTGCCGATCGCCGCTGTGTTCCAGGTGTTCGACGCATTGCAGGTGGTGAGCATCGGAGTGTTGCGAGGAGTCGGGGACACGCGCACGCCGCTCATTGTCAACCTGTTGGGATATTGGGTGCTTGCATTGCCGCTCGGGCTATGGCTGGCGTTCCGTGCTGGCCAGGGTCCGCAGGGTCTGTGGTGGGGCTTGGTAGCTGGGCTCGCCACTGTGGGTGTGGTCTTGGCCACGCGTGTGCGCATTCGCTTGTGGCGTTCGCTCGAACGACTGCGCGTGGAGGATGACCCGGCGCTTCAAGGTTAAGGGGTCGAGTGATCGGACAGGCTCAAGGGCAACTTTTCTCGGGGACGCAACCCATTGCCCACCAATACGAAACCGCGTCGCTCTCCAGTGGTTGTAGAAGTTTCGCGTGCGAGCCACTGCCCTCGCGGCGGACTCCTGTCGCTGCATGATCCTGGACGGACGGCTTGCTATCTCGAAGTGTTCCCGTCATGGTGCACAGCGTCTGCGGTCGTAGGTTTGCGATCGTCGAACCGGCCAAAAGGGCCGGGCGTCACCGTCGCGTCACGGCGGTTCTGTGAAGGGGGCGTTGCCCCCGTGAGTCAAGGAGCATCCCAGTGGCACGTGGCACCGTGAAGTGGTTCAACGAAGCGAAGGGTTTCGGTTTCATCTCCCAGGAAGACGGCGAAGATGTGTTCGTCCATTTCTCCGCCATCACGGGTGACGGTTTCAAGACCCTCGCCGAGAACGAGGCTGTCGAGTTCGACGTGACCCGTGGACCCAAGGGTCTGCAGGCCGCGAACGTCCGCAAGGCCTGATTCTCGGTTGGATCACTCGCGCGCGGGACGGCGTCCTTCGGGCGCCGTCCCGTTCGCATTTTCATGCAGCCGCTACAAGCAGTAGCCGCTCCAGCAGTCCCTCATCACCTTCAGGAGTCCCATTGCCTTTCAATGCACTCGGCCTGCCGGCCCTCATCCTCAAGGGTGTGCGTGCCGCCGGATACGCCGAGCCCACCCCGATCCAAAGCAAAGCCATTCCCACCATCCTCGCCGGTCATGATGTGATCGGCGCCGCGCAGACGGGCAGCGGTAAGACCGCCGCATTCGTACTGCCGATCCTTGCGGGTCTACTCGAAGGGCCGCGCGCGTTGCGCTGCCTCATCCTCGTACCGACGCGCGAGCTGGCCGCACAGGTCGAGACCAATGCCCGCGATTACGCGCGTTTCACCAAACTCAAGATGGGCGTCGCCTATGGCGGTGTGAACATCGGCCCTCAGGAACGCATGCTGCGCGGCGAGGGCGTCGACCTGCTCGTCGCGACTCCCGGCCGCTTGCTTGACTTGCACGGACGCCAGAGCGTGGCGTTCGAGGACATCGAGGTCCTCGTCCTGGACGAAGCCGATCGCATGGTCGACATGGGATTCGCTCCCGACCTGCAGCGCATTCTGCGTCTGCTTCCCAAGAAGCGTCAGACGCTGCTGTTCAGCGCCACCATGCCACCGGCACTCAACAAGGTGGCCGGGATGGCGGTGTCCGATCCTGTGCGAATCGACATGGGGCCGCCCTCCAAGCCGGCCGCAGGCATCACGCAGGCCGTCTACCCGTGTCCCAAGCACCTCAAGCCAGACATGCTCACCGAGTTGATCGCACGCACCGGGGCCGGCAGTGTCATCGTGTTCACGCGCACCAAGCATGGCGCGGACCGGCTGACGCGTCAGCTGCAGCAACGCGGGTTGGCCGTGGCGGCATTACACGGCAACCGCACCCAGAGCCAGCGTGAACGCGCGCTCAAGGACCTGCAGCGAGGCCGTGTGCAGATCCTGGTCGCCACCGACATCGCCTCTCGCGGTATCGACGTCGACGACATCACGCATGTGGTGAACTTCGACGTGCCGCACACGGCCGAGGATTACGTGCATCGCATCGGCCGCACCGGCCGCATGAATGCCACCGGCGATGCCTTCACGCTGATGAGCCCCGACGAGCAGAAGGATGTCGCAGTGATCGAGCGGTTCCTGGGCAAGAGTATCCCTCGGGTGATCCTGCCGGACTTCGACTACAAGCGTCGCGTGGACGACAAGGCGCGCTCGGCTGGCGTCGAAGGTTCGGCGCGCCAATCGCGAGGTCGCGACGAAAGCTCGCGCGGGTCGCACTCCGAGCGCGGGGCGCGGGAATCCTCGCGCGGTCGTCCGTCCCGCAGCGCCGGGGAGGCTTCCCCACGCCAGCCGAGCGGCGAAGGTAGTTCCACGTTCGGCCGTCGGCCGGATCGTGGCAGCACCGATCGGCGCAGTCGCCGTAAGATGTGACCTGCGTCGCGTTCGCGCGGCGCTCGAATACTTCAGGCACGGGGCTTCAGCCCTGCACGCGGCTTCCGGCTCCCCGCCGGGGCCGCGTTGCCGGTTTCGCCTGAAGCGCTGGCGGCGGCACGGCAGGGGCCGTGGCACCCACGCTTGACCCCGCCGTGAGCGCCGCACGAGAATGCGCTTCCTGCGCAGACTCGTGTGCCACTCACGCCGCTGGGATCCCATGGCCCGCTCGCATCTCACCCGCTACGCTTGGTTCTCGATCGCCGCGGCAGTATTCACGATCGCGCTCAAGTCGGTCGCTTATCTGCTCACGGGATCGGTCGGGCTGCTGTCGGACGCGCTCGAGTCGTTGGTCAATCTGGCTGGTGCGATCATGGCGTTGGCGATGCTCACTGTCGCTGCGCGCCCAGCGGACAAGGATCACCCATTTGGTCACGGGAAGGCCGAATATTTCTCGAGCGGAGTCGAAGGCACGCTGATCCTGTTCGCCGCCGGCAGCATCGCCATCGCGGCCGGCGCACGCCTGATGCACCCACGGCCGCTCGAGGCGCTGGGAACGGGGTTGCTGGTGTCGCTCGCGGCCCTGATGGTGAACCTCATTGTCGCGTTGGTGTTGCTGCGCGCGGCACGCCGGCATGGCTCGGTCACACTCGAGGCGAACGGGCACCAT
>JBDSKE010000078.1:0-5592 GCA_039917105.1 Candidatus Eiseniibacteriota bacterium
CGTTCGGTCGGGCGCCTCACCCTGGACCCTCGTGCCCAGGGCGTTCGCGGCGATTCCGCGAACAGAAAGGCTCGCCATGGCTGCTTTCATTCTTCCTCACAGAGGGTCGCCCGAACTGCCATCCCGACGCCTGCGGCAGGAATCCGAAGAGTTGCAGGCGCCCGCAATGTTACTCGGGGCGTGCACGATCGCAGCCCTGTTACTCGCTTGTGGGTTGCTGCCCAGGCAACTCCACGTCGACGTTGCGCCGCCTCCACTCATTGCGGGAAGTCAGTTCCTGCCCGAATTCCTGGTGGCGCCAGCCACGGGTAGGACACCCCTGCCCCGCCTGGTGGCCATCGACCCGCACATCGAGGTGCGCCCGGTGGAGCGACCGGACGAACCGCAGAGAGTTGATCCGTTAGCTCAGGCGGGGCCCAATGTCGGGAGCATGGTGGTGGAGCGAGTCCAGAGTGGTAGCGCAGCGGTGGCCCCCGACGGCGGCGGTGGGGGTGGCGGGGGCGGTGCGGAAATCCAACCCGGCGACTTCATCTATACCGATGAGCTGCCAGCCGTGGTGACGCGCGTCACACCCGAGTATCCACCGCTGGCCTTTGCCGCCGGCGTCGAGGGCACCGTTGTCGTCTGGGCGCTCGTGGGGCTCGATGGGGACGTCGAGGAGGTTCGTGTCCAGAAGTCCATCCTCATGCTTGACGGGGCGGCTCGCGAGGCGCTTCAGCGTTGGCACTTCACCCCGGCATTGGTGAACAAGCATGCCGTACGCGTCTGGGTCGCCGTCCCGATTCGATTCCGACTACACGACTGAGGCGCTCGGCGCGGCCCACTCGCACGTCGCGGGCCGCGCCGGTGAGGCTTTTCCCGCGCCCGTATCGTCGTCGTTTGACCCTCCCTGTATGGGTGCCTACCTTCGCGCGGTCCTTGGTTACCAAGGCGATCCCCCCCGCGAGGAGATTCCGCCATGAGTGAGCAGCCGGAGGCGTTGGATGGCGCCCCGCGCAGCCCCAACTTGTCGGCGTGGACACGAGCCGTCCGGATATTCGTCCGTCCCGCAGCCGCCTGGGATGGGCTCGATCATCAGGTCCAGTTCTGGATCCCGCTCGTCTTCACGCTGTTCATCAATGCAGGCCTGACCGCAGCGATCTATCGTCGTGCGCTGCTGCCCATGATTCTCGATCAGTACGATGAAGCTGTGGCGAATGGGCAGATGCAACCCGAGGCGCTTGAGAAGATCAGCCAATTCCTCAGCGGTCCGTGGGGGCTGCCGGTTTCTCTGGCACAACAGGTCGTCAGCGTCTCGGTCGTGGTATTCGTCATCGCCGGCCTGCTGTGGTTCGGCTGCGGTTTCGTCTTAGGGACTCGTTTCCGATTTCGCTTGGCTCTGGAGGTGGTGTGTTGGGCTTCGCTGGTACGATTACCCGAGACGGTGCTCACGCTGGGTATCGCGTGGTTCACCGAGACGCTCAAGGGCATCCATCTTGGGTTCGCCGCATTGCTGCCGGATCCCGAGACTCCCAACAAACTCCATGCGGGTCTCGCGGTCTTCCTTGACGCGCTTGGGCCCTTCGGGATCTGGTACCTCGTCGTGGCCATCCTTGGCGCCAGCGCCCTTTCTGGCGCGCCCCGCAAGAATGTGGCGTGGATCCTCATCGCATTGTATCTCGCGCTCGCCGGGCTATTTGCCGCGGTCGCCGCTGCGTTCACGCCAAGCGCGTGACGACTCAACTGCAACCCCGTAGCTCATCCATGCGTATCCCGTGCACAATGCGATCGGTGTTGCGCTGACCACCATCAGAGGAGTGAATCTTCGGATGCATCGTCTCCCTGTCCTCACGCTGATCGCCTCGGTCGTCCTCAGCGGACGTGCCGTCGCCGCCCCCCTCACCGCCGATGACGCGGTGAAGCTCGCGCTCGCGCACAGTACCTCGATCATCAACTCCGAAGCTTCGGTCCTGGACGCGAAGTCAGGGCTCTGGAGCGCCTACTCCGGCGTGCTGCCCAATGTGAACGCGAACTACAACTACACCAAGTCCGTCACCGATCCGCAGGATCGTGTGCAGTCGCAGTACTTCGGGCCCATCGGGGTCTTCTACAAGACCCTCTCCGCCAATAGCACGGTCAAGTCCCCATCCGTGTCCGGGCGCTGGTCCCTGGTGGACCTTTCCTCATGGAGTTCGCTGTCATCTGCACGGGCCGGGGTGGACGCGGCAAAGCTCTACCAGAGCGCCACCCGCAATGACATCATCCTCGAGGCCCGGCGACGTTTCTACGATGTGGTGAAGTCCGTCCGATTGGCGGAAGTCTCATCGGGTGCTTTGAGACTCGCGCGCGACGACGAGCGCAGGGTACGGGCGCTCTTCGAAGTCGGCTCGGTCTCCAAGAGTGATCTGCTCAAAGCACGCGTACGAACATCCCAAAGCGAACTCGACTCGTTGCTCGCGGAGCATGGGGTGACCAACTCGAGGGTCTCCCTCGCGAATCTCCTCGCCCTCAAGGAGAGCGATATCACCGAGGTCGACACCACATTGGTGGGAACGATCCGCGTCTACGAGGAGGGACAGGTGTTGGCCGATGCCAAGGCCGGTCGTCCCGACATCCTTGCCGCCGAGAAGGACGTGAAGGCCGCGCAGGCGGGCGTGAAGGCCGCCCGCTGGGGCCGCTTGCCCACCTTGGATCTGTCGGCTTCCGCCAACTTCCCGAACAAGCTCAAGTCCGAGGACGAGACCTTCTATTACGACGATTCCACGCTCACGTCCGGAGCGTCGCAGAAGCGGGTGACTGAAAACACGAGTGATCGACAGTATCGAGCCACGCTCGCTTTCACGCTGCCGATCTTCGACGGCTTCTCCACCGACGCCCGCGTCGCCAGAGCTCGCGCAAGATTATTGCGAGCGCGTGAAACCCACAGCGCGCTCGTGCGTAACTTGGAGAGCGAAGTCCGACTGACCATGTTGGGTCACCAGGAAGCCGTGGAACGTGAGCGGCTCGCGCGCCAGACCCTGGAGTCCGCGAGCGAGAATCTCAACCTCGTTCAACAGAAATACAACGTTGGTTCAGCCACCATCTTGGATCTGATCGATTCCCAAGTGCAGCTCCAGCGGGCCCAGAGCGATCTGGTCTCCGCGCTGGCCGCCATCCGAGTCGCCGACGCCACGCTTGCACGCGTGCGCGGTCGGAGCGAGTAAGGAGCGTTGTTTCGATGAAGAAGAAACCCCTGCTGCTCATCACCCTGGGCGTCCTCATTGTGGCCGTGCTGGTCACGGTGAGCGTCGCCAAGAACCAGAAGGGCAAGATCGAGCCGGTGCAGATGGCGAAGGTGCGGCGTGAGGACGTCACCTCACGCGTACGCGCTCCGGGCAAGATCGAACCGAAGACACAGGTCAAGATCAGCGCCGACATCATGGGCCGGATCACCCGCCTCCTCGTGAAGGAGGGCGACCGGGTGAGGAGGGGCCAACTCATGTTGCAGTTGGACGACACCCAGTACCGTGCCAGCTATGCCCAGAGTCGGGCACTGCATGCTTCGGCCGTCGCCCGGTTACGCGAAGCCCGGTCCGCCTGGCGGGTGGCGGACGCGAACCACGCGCGCCAGAAATCGCTCTTCGACCAGAAACTCCTGTCCCAGGCGGAGTGGGACAACGCCACGAACACCCACGAGGGCGCGCGAGTGGCGCTCTCCACGGCACAAGAGGAACTGGTCCGCACCCAATCGGCGATGGGAGCTTCAGCCGACAATCTCGGCAAATGCCGATTCGTCGCTCCGTTCGACGGCGTGGTGAGCGCGCTCAATGTCGAAGCGGGCGAAAATGTCGTCACGGGCACCATGAACAATCCCGGGACGGAGATCCTCGTGGTTTCGGATTTATCGCGCATGTTGGTACGTGCCGAGGTCGACGAGACGGACGTCGTCGACATGCGGCTGGCCCAGGCCACCAAAATCTCCGTCGACGCATTCCCCGATACCACGTTCCCCGGCACGGTCACCGAGATCGGCAATACGGCAAAACGCTCGCTGTCCTCGTCGGTGGAAGGACAGACGAACTTCGAGGTGAAGGTCGTGTTCGACCAGAACGTCCCCGGTGTGCTGCCCGGCATGACGGCGGATGTCGACATCTCCACGGGGACGCACACAAACGCGATGGTGGTCCCGATCCAGTCGGTCGTGGTGCGTACCCAGCGTGAACTCGAGCGTGCCGCAAAGAAGGCCGGAGCACGCGAGCCGCGTCGCAAGAAGGGCGCGCGCGAGGCGGCCGAAGAGGACACGACCGGCCGCAAGGACAAGGAGATCACCGGTCTGTTCGTGGTCCGCAGCGAAGTCGCACAGTTCATCCCGGTCCGCACCGGACTGGCGAGCGAAACGATGATCGAAGTGTTCGGGGACATGAAAGAGGGCGAACAGGTGGTTTCGGGACCGTACAAGGCCCTGCGCGAACTCAAGCCGGGCGGCAAGGTCAAGAAGGACCAGGGCGCGGGCAAGGCCAAGAAGTGAGGGACCGATGCTGATCTCCATCCGTGACCTGCATCGCGTCTACCAGGTGGGCGACCAAGAGGTCCGGGCGCTTGATGGGGTGGATCTGGACATCGACCAGAACGAATACGTCGCGATCATGGGCCCGTCCGGCTCGGGCAAGTCCACGTTGATGAACATCCTCGGCTGTCTCGACACGCCTTCGCAGGGTTCCTACAACCTCAAGGGGAACGAGATCGCGAAGATGACGGACGATGAGCTGGCTCAGATCCGCAATCAGGAAATCGGTTTCGTTTTCCAGACCTTCAACCTGCTCCCACGCGCGGATGCGCTCCACAATGTGGAGCTGCCGCTGGTGTACGCCGGACTCAAGCATGAGGAGCGGCGGCGGCGAGCGAAGGAGGCCTTGGAACTGGTCGGGCTCGGGGATCGGATGAAGCACAAGCCCAACGAGCTTTCGGGAGGCCAACGCCAGCGTGTCGCCATCGCGCGAGCATTGGTGAATAAGCCGGCCATCATCCTCGCTGACGAGCCAACGGGCAACCTGGACTCGCGTACCGGCGAGGAGATCATGATCGCTTTCGAGCGGATCTGGATGCAGGGCAACACCGTGATCCTGGTGACGCACGAGCCCGATATCGCCGACCACGCGAATCGCGTGGTTCGCATGAAGGATGGCAGGATCGAGAGTGACACGCCGAACGCGAATCCACGCGGTACCGTGAGACCGGCCCCGCCTGCGCTCCCGGCAACCGTATGAACATGCGTGAAAGCGTCGGGATCGCCCTGGGCGGCGTCCGCGCGAACAAGTTGCGCTCGTTCCTGACTCTGCTGGGAACCATCATCGGAGTGGCTTCGGTCATTTCGGTGGTTTCGTTTGTCGAGGGCCTGAACCAATTCGTCACGCAGAAGCTCCTGAACGCAGGCGCGAACGTATTGGTGGTCGACAAGTACGGTTTCATCACCAGCCAAGAGGCCTACCTCGAAGCCGAGCGCCGGCCCCCGGTCACGCTCGAGGATGCCGACGCCCTGCGCCTAGGCGTTCGGCACGCGTCCCATGTGGTGGCGCAAGCTGGCACCAGCAAGGTCCTGCGCTACCGGGCCAAGGCCATGAAGTCGGTCACCAT
>JBDSKE010000079.1:0-17302 GCA_039917105.1 Candidatus Eiseniibacteriota bacterium
GGGCCTGGAAAGTTCGAACGCGGCGAAACAGCGGTCGGCCTCGCGTCGCCCCGCGCGGCTTTCCAGCAGCTCTTCGGAGAGTCGACGCAGGTGTTCGATCAACGCCAGCTTGAGCATGCTGGGCCACGCCCAGAGTTCGCCGATGGTGAGCGGGGCCACGCTCTGGTATGCATTCATGAACCGAACGAGCCGCTGTGCATCGAGGCGCGCGTCACTGCAACGCAACAGCTCGACCGCCATCCCGTACACGCGTGCCATGCCAACGCGACCCCGCACCGCAAGCTTGGGTAGCTCGAGGTAGTAGCGCGTGGGCAGGTAACGACGGATCTCGCGCAGCTCGCCCTCGACCAAATGGAAGTTGTCGAGCAACCATTCGGCGGCCGGCGTGATGGGGTAGCCGTCGCGGACATCGGCGGCGAGCGTGCGGTAGGCGAAACGCAGCGTTCGCGCGTCGTCGGACAGCCGGCGAAGCAGGCGGGGAGGGCCGCGACGCGGGTCGCGGGCGAGCGTGAACTCGGCCGCCACCGCGCGGGCGCGCTCCTCGAGGCGTTCCACACCGAGGAGCTCGCCATGCAGTGGGCTGGAATCAAGCCCAATTGGGCGGGATTGCGCCCCAACCTGCGATCCAGGGGGCTTGTTCGGGGGAGCGCTCAGGGCGGTGGTCAATCGGATGACCGGCCTTCCGGTACGGGCCAGGGGAGAATCGAGACCACGATGCGCAGGGATTCGCAGCGTACCAGAGAACGAGTCGGCAGGAGTAACCGGGTGCCCTCGCCTGGCAATGATTTCAATTGCACACTGCTCTATTTCACTGTATAGTATGCGCCATGCTCAGCCCAACGCCCGACCTTGAGATCAGCGAACTCTGCGAACGGGTGGGCATTCCGTTGCGCACGGTCCGCTACTACATCCAAGAAGGTCTGCTGCCGCCAACGCAGCGCGAGGGGGCCGGGCGCGGGCCGCGGTATGGTGAGCTCCATGTGGCCACGCTGCGCGCCATCCGGTATCTGCAGAAGCAGGAACTGACGCTCGGCCAGATCCGCGAGCGTCTCGCGTCCCTCACCATGCGGGGCCTTGCGCGCCTCGCGATGCTCGATGAACACGGCAACGACCCCGAAGCCCCCGCTGTGGCGCCGGTGTCCATGATGATGAGCATGTCGCTGCCAGCACGCGTTGCCGGAAAGTCGCCATTCCCCGCAGAGCCCGACGAGAAGGCCCGTCGCACCAGTTGGGAACGGATCGAGTTGTCTCCCGACATCGAACTGCACGTGAAACGTCCACTGTCGCCGTATTGGAACAAGCGGTTGGAAGTACTCCTGACTATGGCCAGGAGAATCCTTGGGGGGGATAAACCATGAGAATCGAAGCGCTCGCGAATCGCCGTTGTTCGCCGTCCGATGGTGGTGTGGAACACTTGGTTCGGTTGCGGTTCACCGCTCCTGATGCAGAGCTCACAGCCGTCCGCACGCCGGTGAATGTGTCATTGGTCATGGACCGCTCGGGATCCATGGCTGGCAGCAAGCTCGAAGCGGCCCGCGCGGCGATTGACGCCAGCGTGCGCATGTTGCGCGCAGAAGATCGTTTCTCTTTAGTGATGTTCAATAGCAAGGTTCGGGTGGTGTGCGAGTCCACCCATGCCAACGACGAGGCACGCCTGCACGCGCAGAACCGCGTCAACCGGGTGCGCGCAGACGGAGGTACGAATCTCTCGGGCGGCTGGCTCGAAGGCGCCAAGCAGGTGCACGAGTACAAGGGCGAGGGACACCTCGGTCGCGTGTTGCTCGCAACGGATGGGCAGGCGAACGAGGGAATCACCAACGAAACCGAGTTGTTCGGGCATGCGCGTGAACTTCGCGCGCGCGGAACCTCCACCAGCACCATCGGCATCGGCCATGATTTCAACGAGTCATTGCTGCAGGGTATCGCCGAGCAGGGCGGGGGCAATTTCTACCATGTCGAGAGCTTCGGCCAGCTCACCGACCTGCTCACCAGCGAGCTGGGCGAGGCCCTGCAGATCACGGTGAGCCAGCCGCGCGTCGAGCTGACAGTGCCCGAAGGCGCCGAGGTCACGCTGCTCAACCGCTTCGAGGTCGATCATTCGGAGGGTGGGTACGCGGTCCTGCTCGACGATCTCACCTCGGGGCAAGCGGTCGAGATCTCACTCCTCCTCCGGCTGCCGGCGGCACAAGTGGGGCGCGAGGTCGCACTCGGATTCGTGATCCGTGGCGGCGTGGGCCGTGTGGTGTTGGCGTCGACGGCCATGCATTGGACCCATGTCCCGGCGGCCGAATTCGAGCAGGCTCCACGAGACTACGTGGTGGAGACGGCCGTTGCCCACGTGATGTTGGCGCAAGCCAGGCGCGAGGCCCTCGATCACAACAGCGCACGCCGGTTCCCGCAAGCGCGCCAGGTGCTCGAGCAGATCGCCGCGCGGCTGGAGCCGTTGGCCAAAGCGAACCGCGCTATCCGCGCGCTCCTGGACGGCCTGGACGAAGAGGGTCCGGCCTACGACGCGGACATGTCACCTATGATGAGGCAGGAATCCAGCATGGCCTCATTTGCCATGCTTCGGAGCCGCGATTCGCAGGGCAAGGCCCGGCGTGGCTGGTCAAAGGATTAGGTGGCCGGGGAGCTCTCAGCGTCCACCGCGTTCGATACGTGACGTGAGCGCCGAATCATTCGCCGCGCGGAAGCGCTCGAATCGTTCGGCGTCCACGCTGCGGGATAGCCAACGGGTCCTGCGGTGCGATTGCAAGTCGTACACCTCGAGGAACGCGCCCCAGGGGCCGTCCGCTTGCTCGCCAGTCTGACTCGCCCCGGTCAGCGCGAAACGGTTCGCATCCAACCAGTACGCTCCATCGTAGAAGCAAGCTGTTCCGCAGAATGCCACGCGCCAGAGCGTGTCGCTCTTGAAGTCAGCAAGCGCCGGGGATGAATCGGGCTCGCGGCTCCCGCCCGCCTCGATCGAGAGATACACATCGAAGTCGACTGATTTCGAGGAGTCCGGCGACAGCACTTCGATTCCCGCTCTCGTTCGCGCGTCCGGGATCTGGTGTCTGACGCCGGACTGCGGCGCGGTGAGTTCGAACGGCTCCGAACCGACTTTGGTGAGCGAGTCCGGCGCGAATCGGGGGCTCGCGGTCCTCCAGAGTTGGATCCATGGTGCGAGCCGCGGCACGAGTGCACGGGGCAGGCCATTACCGAGCGAATCCGACATGGCCCCTGGGGTGGAATGGTCGCTCGGAGCGCGCGAGCATCCGCCTGCAAAGCCCATGGTGATGATCATCAGAAGCGGCGCGAACAGAAGTCTCATGGCCGCTGACACCCTCGATCAGCGGACGCGCAACAGCCGCGTGGTCGATGCGCCGAGCGGAGTGGTCAGGCGGATGAAGTAGACGCCCGCACGAAGCGCCTGCCCCGCGTCATCGCGACCATCCCACGCGAGGGAAGTCTCGCCGCGCGCGAGTGGACCGGAGTGCAGCATGCGCATGGTGCGGCCCTGTAAATCCACAAGTAGCGCCTGCGCTTGGAGTGGCGTATCGCGCCGGGTGCTGCCTGGCACCGAGAGGACGATCTGGGCCCGGCCGTTCGAGGGATTCGGCCACACGCGTGCTGCCACCGGAGTGATCGGCACGGTCACCGCATACGGGCCGTAGGACACGAGCTCGCCACTGGGAGCCTGCAGGTCGAATCGATAGTAATACGTCTTCCCGGCAATCGCTTCTTGATCGGTCAAGAAGCAATCGCCCGTGCACAGCGCAAACTGCGAGGCGAGGTAATCGTATTGCCCGATGAGCTCGCCCGAGCGCCAAACGCGATAGTAATTACCCGCATACGAGCCATCGAGGGTGACGCGCAGGAGTTCATCCTCGTAACGGACGGTGATCCCGGGATCGGCGTGTGCTGGCACCGTCGCCAGCGCGGTCAGCAGGAGCGATAGGAGCAGGAATCGGCGCATGATCGTGGCTCTCCGATGCGAGGTGCGTCAGAAGTTGCGGTTCATTGCACGGACGGCCCTCCACCAGTGTACGACTGGCAGGTGGGGGAGTGACAGGGGGCGCCCGGACCGAGGCGGTGGACCGGTGGGTGATGTCGTGGCGGCCCAACCGGCGCGGGCTGCGCGGGTAGGCCGGGTGTTCGTCCGAGCGCACCACGAGCGCCCGGGGGGAGCGGGCCGCCTGGCGCATAAGGGTGCTGTGGGAGCACCGCAGCTCCCGGGCGATCTGCCGGTAGCACGAGCAGGCGACGAGCCGGTGGAAGAGGCGCTCCTGCACCCCGGGGCGGCAATGGGTCCGTGGACAGAACGGGGGGAGGAAATCGTGCAGGGATGCGGACATGCCTGATGAACCCTGCAGGGACCAAGCCAGCAACATTCTCCGCTCCACAACCTAAAGCTTCACCCTGCCGGGGTCGATACCTGCCGGTGAATCCGATGTCCTTCACCGATGATGCGGCAGCCGCAGCCAGGGGCCGGGGGATCCAGGGAGGAATCAGAAAAATGGTCGAGACCAACCGTGTCGTGGCGCGCTTCACCGACGGCACCATGGTGAAGGGCACCACCGAGGATTTCTTCCCCAACCGCCCCATGTTCCATCTGCATGTGTCGGGCGACCCCAAAGTGCAAGTGGTCTCATGCGCCAAGTTGAAGGCCGTGTTCTTCGTCAAGGACTTGGCTGGCAATCCACAACGAGATGAAGTCGTGGACTTCACGGGGGAAGAGGTTGGCGTGCACCAGGGTCGGCGCATCGCGGTGCAATTCAAGGACGGCGAGATGATCGCCGGGCACACGGTGGGCTATACCAGCGAGCGCAGCGGCTTCTTCATCACGCCGTCCGATCCCCAGAGCAACAACCTCCGGATCTATGTGCTCAAGCATTCCACGCACAAGATCGCGGTGGGTGATCCGGCGACCGCCATGGTGCGGGCGGCCAGGGGCGACGCGGCCTGACCGCACGCGCAGCTATCGACCCGTAGCGGGGCAGGGTCGGAGTCGGGGCAGCCCTCCATGCGGCGGTGCGCTCACCCCCGATAGTGCTTGTCCGCCACCTCGAGCGCTTTGTCGATGATGGCCAGTCCCTCGCGCACTTCGTCGTCGCTGGTGGTGCACGGCGGCGTGACTTGGAGTCGATTGAAGTGCGCGAATGGCCAAACACCGCCAGCCTTGCATGCGGCCATCAACTCGGACATGGGCTTGGCGTCAACGCCCGAGGCGTTGAACGGCACCAGCGGCTCACGTGTCCTGCGGTCGCGGACCAGTTCGATGGCCCAGAACACGCCCAGCCCGCGCACCTCACCCACACTCGGATGCTTCTCGGCGATCTTCTGGAGCTCGGGTCCGATCACATCGGCGCCCAGGTGCCGCGCATGTTCGATGATCTGCTCTTCCTTGAAGATCCCGATGCTCGCGACGACGGAGGCGGTGGCCAATGGGTGCCCGGAATAAGTGAGTCCGCCGGGGAACACCCGCTCTTTGAAGGTGTCGGCAATGCGCCGCGAGATGATGACGCCGCCCACGGGGATGTAGCCCGAATTCGAACCCTTGGCGAACGTGATCAGGTCGGGCGCGACGTTCCATTTATTGACGGCGAACCACTCGCCGCAGCGGCCGAAGCCCGCCATCACCTCATCGCAGATCATCACGATGCCGTGCTGGTCGCACAGCGCGCGCACCCCTGCCAGGTATCCGTCCGGTGGGACAAGGATGCCGTTCGTGCCGACCACCGTTTCGAGGATGATCGCGGCCACCGTGTGGGGTCCCTCGACCATGAGCACCTCGGACAGATGCTGCAACGCTCGGTCGCATTCCTCGGCAGCGTTGCTGGCATGGAACGCGGAGCGATAGGGATATGGGCCCCAGTATTTCACCACCCCGCTCGCGCCCGGTTCGTTGCCCCAACGACGCGGGTCGCCGGTCAATGCGATCGAGGTGCCCGTCGCGCCGTGATAGCTGCGGTATGCCGAGAGCAGCTTGTGCCGACCCGTGTGCCCACGCGCGAGCCGCACTGCGTTCTCGATCGCCTCGGTGCCGCCATTGGTGAAGAACACCATGTCGAGGTCGCCCGGAGCGAGTTCGGTGATGAGACGCGCCGCCTCGCTGCGCATGTCGTTCGCAAAGCCCGGAGCGATCGTGCACAGGCGGCCCGCCTGTTCCTGGATCGCCGCGACCAGTTTGGGATGCTGGTGGCCGATATTCACGTTCACCAACTGGCTCGAGAAGTCGAGCCAGCTGTGTCCCTTGTCGTCCCACATGCGTGAGCCCTTGGCTCCGGCGATCACGACCGGGTCGATCAAGCGCTGGGCGGACCAAGAGTGGAAGACGTGGGCGCGGTCATTGGCGTGGGCTGCTGCCAGATAGGGCGAGGCGTTCGTATCGAGCTGGGTCATGGCCGGATGGTATCGCACGAGGCCTCAGCGGAACAGGGGGTGGGGCCGGGAGCCTTCCCACAGGGGAGGAGGGGGTGGCCGCTGGGGCTTTTTTGGTCCAGAAGGAAGGCCGCCCCACCCCCCCACAGGTGGTAAGCTCATGGTCAATCCAGCCGCCCTGCCTTATGTCTCCAAGTGGAGGCCTTTCTGCCTGCGCGCCCTAGACCAAGGCCCGTCGCACCCATGTTGTTCCGGGCCAAACTGCAGCCGCCGAATATCGATCCGGCGATGCTCGAGCGTCCCGCCCTTCTGGCGGAGCTGGAGCGTCATGCTGGCTGCGCACTCACGCTGGTGACCGCCGACGCCGGTTGGGGCAAGAGTTCGTTGGCCGTGGCATTCGCACGGCGTGTGCACCGCCCCGTGGTCTGGTACGCGTTACTGCCGTCCGATGCCGACCTCAAGGTCTTCGGCCGCCATCTTGCAGAGGGGTTCAGAACTGGTGCGCCGCGTTTCGGAGGACCATTCCTGCGTCTGCTGGAGGAGACGCGTCCGGGTGGACGGGGCGCGGATGCGTTGGCGGAAGCGTTCGCCCAGGCGCTCTCCGAGCTCAAAGGCCCGCCGCGCCTGCTGGTGCTGGACGATCTGCACGCGGTGGCGGGTAGCGCCGAAGTGGTGGCATTCCTCGATACCCTGTTGCGCATGTTGCCGCCGACAGTGCGCGTCCTCGCGACGACGCGATCGGGGCTACCGCTCTCGCTCGAGCGCATGCGGGTCCGGGGCGAGTTGGCGGAGTTGGATGCAGCGAGGCTGCGATTCACGCGTGAGGAGATGGCCGGGCTCACGCTCGAACGCCTGGGACGCGAAGGCGCTGCTGCCGAGGTCGAGCGCCTCGAAGCGGCGACCGCGGGTTGGCCGACTGCGGTGCATCTTGCACTCGATGCGATGCGGCGCGAGCCGGAGCGTCCACTCGAATCCGTACTCGGCGAGTTGGGCATGGCCGACGTGCAACTCCAAGCCTTCTTCTCGGCCGAGGTCTACCGGCGCTTGGAGCCCGAGGCGCGGCACCTGCTCGAATGCACCACGACACTCGACCGTTTCGACGCCCCGCTCGCGGCAGCGCTCTCGGGTCAGCCTGATGTGCGCAAGCGACTCGAACGACTGGTCCGCCGTGGCCTGCTCCGCAGCTTCGGCACGGGTGCCGAGGGGACCTTCGAGTGGCACGGCCTCGTGCGCTCGTTCGTCCGGCAGGAGATCGAATCGACAGAGGGCGCGCAAGGCTGGCGTGCTCGCGAGGCGCAGACGGCGCGGGCGCTGCGCGCGCGCGGCGAAAGCGAGCGGGCGCTGCGCCATGCACTCGATGCATGTGAAGCCGAGGACGCGGCCGAACTGTTGACTGCGCTCGCGCCGGGTATGCTGGCTCAGGGGCGTGGGACTTCGCTCTTGGCGTTCCTCCAGGACCTGCCCACTCAAGTGGTCGCGAACCATATCGCACTCGCTTCGGCCCGCGCCGACGCGCTCGCGAGTCTGGGTCGTTGGGACGAGGCCGAGCTGGAGTACGAACGCGCGCTCACGCGTGCGCGCGAACTGCGTGATGGCGTGCGTGAATGCAGCGCGCTACTGGGGCTCGGCAAGGTGCTCAACCTGCGCGGACGGCATGAACAGGTGCTGGGTATGGCGGAGCGCGGGTTGGCGGCGGAGGAGGGCTTGACCGTTGCGCAGCGCGCCCGGCTGCTGCAGATGAAAGCTTCGGCTCACTTCTATCTGGGACAGAACCACGCCGCCATCGCGTTGCTCGACCAAGTGCGTGCGCTGCTGCCCGCGGACGCCGAGCCTGAGTTGGTGCTCCCCACGCTGCACAACCTTGCGGTGGCTTATGCCTCGCAGGGGCGCTATCGCGAGGCGGTCGGTCCCCTGCGTGAGGCGCTCGCGCGCGTGCGCGGCACGTCCTCGCCGCGTGCGCCATTGTACCTATCGAATCTTGCGTTCGTATTGTTCGAGATCGGCGATCTCGTCGAGGCGCGGCGCTCGGCCGAGGAGGGGCTGGCTGCGGCGCAACAATTCGCGAACCGCGCGCAAGAAGCCACTTGCCGAGAGGCGCTCGCTGAGGTGCTCGCGCAGACGGGCGATCTGGATGGCGCGCTTGCTGAGCTCAAGCATGCCGAGACGCTGCACGAACAGTTACGTATGGAGGTCATCACTGCGGACCTGCTCGCAGCACGCGGGCGGATCTTCTGTCTGCGCGGACAATATCGGCGCGCTGCGGAGTTCCTGACGCGGGCGATCGAGCGGGCGTCGGAGCGTCCCGATGGGCCACGACTGGTCGCGTATCGCGCTCAGTTGGCTTGGTGCGAACTGCGCGCTGGTCGTCCGCACGCTGCGGTCAAGTTACTCGCGGACCTCGTGCCGGCCGCCGACCGTGGGGACAACGAGGACGAGAAGATGCGCGTCCATTGGTGGATGGCCGAGGCACTGCTCGCCGTGGGCGAGGCGGCAAAGGCCCGCCCGCATCTCTCCCTCGCACTCGCACTCGTACGCGAACGGGGCTACGCGCATTTCCTGCGCCAACGCGCGAGAGAGAACGGCGCGCCCTTGGTGGAAGCGCTGGCGCACGGCATCGAGGTGGACGCGTGCGCGGATGCGCTCGTCGAAGCAGGGCGAGGGAGCGAGGATGCCCTGCTCGAGGTTGCGGACAAGGCACCGGTGGCCGCCGCCGAAGCGGCGATCGCGGTGCTTGGCGAAACCGGGGGCGAGGCCAGTCGCGAGCGATTGCCGCTGATCGCGCGTCGGCGCCGTTCGCTGGTCGGAGCCATCAAAGCAAGTATGACGCATGTTGAATCGCGCACCCGTCGTGAGACGGCACCCGACGGTGCGCCGCCGCCCCGATTGGTGTTATTCGGCCCCCCCCGTCTGGAAATCGGCGGACGCACGCTGCCGGCCTCGGCGTGGCGTGCGCAGCGAGCCTTCCATGTCCTGTTGCTACTATCTCTGCGGTTGCGCGGAGCCACGCGCGAGGAACTGCTGGAGATGTTCTGGCCCGGTCGGCGTCTGGCTGCGGGAAAGCGTAATTTCCATCCAACATTGTCCTACATCCGCAGTGTATTGCCGCGGCACAGCGGCCCACCGTTATTGCGTGAGGCCGAACTCTACCGCCTCAATCCGGATTATCCCTTGCAGTGCGATGTCTGGGAGTTCGAGGACGCGCTCGAGGCGGCGCGGCGACCGGGCGATGAGACTGACCGGCTGCAGCATCTTGAGCATGCCCTGCGCCTGGCCGAGCAGCCAGCGCTCGAGGGAATTTACGAAGCGTGGGCGGAGGAGGCGCAACATCGCCTGCGCGATCGGGTGGAGACGGCGAGTCTGAGCGCGGGTCGCATTCGCCAGCGCGCCGGTCAGGCCGAAGAGGCACTCGTCCACTTCCGTCGGGCGTCGGGCATCGATGAGTTCCGCGAGTCGACACGCGTGCACGTGGTGGAGTGCCTCGTTGCCACCGGCAACCGCGCGGCTGCGATGGCCGAGATCGAACGCGTGCGCACGATCCTGCGGAAGGAACTTGCGGTCGATCCACTTCCCGAGACGGCAGAGGGCTTCCGTCGTGCTCTTGGGGCTCCCGTGAGGGACTTTTCAAAACCCACTAAACCGTTGCGCGCCTTTGAGTCATCCGGTTCTGTCAAGTCAAGCTCAAGCGGCCGAGGATAACTTATGCTGCGTATGGACCACATCGCGATCCACTTTCCGCCGAGACCGTCGGGTAGTCACTCTCGCCCGATGATGGGAGGCCGCGTGCGCGCGACCGTTGTGTCCCTGTGCCTTGCGCTGTTGCTCGCGGGGGCAACGAGGGTTTTCGCCGCATCCCAGCCCTTCATCTGGGATCAGGATGGCGACGGCAATGATGATCGCATCGAGTCAGTGTACCTGTTCGGTTACGCCGCATCGTATGAGTCTTCCGACACGACGCGCCGGCAGCGCATTGAGGTGAAGCGCACTCCGGGCGGTTTGGCATTCGGGGTGTACGTGCTGTGGGATCACCTGCCAACCGAGAGCGACATGCTCGCCTTGTCATTGCTCGGGATGCCGACGCTCTCGCGCATCGAGGCGATTCCAGCGACACGCTCCCTGGCTTCGTTCGCGCAGATCGAAGCGGCCGCGGCGCTGCCTGGTGTGGAACGCGTCGAGGCGGTGCCGGTGCTGTATCCAGAACTTCGCGACGCAGCCGCCACAGTCGGCCTGCGCGATCCGAGCGGGCAAGTGTTCCCAACCTGGGCTGGTGCGCTCCCCGCAGCCCAGGGCCACGGAGTCGTGGTCGCCTTCCTCGACACCGGTATCAATGATGCCCCGGATGGCGCCTATCCCGGACACCAGTCGCTACTCGGCCGCTGTCTGGGGGGGGGCTCATTCATTGGCCCGGACTCGATATCGCATACTCCCAGGTCCGCTTCGGTGAACCCAGTCGATCGCGGCGGCGAAGCGTCCAAGGCGCACGGGACGCATGTTGCCGCGATCGCGGTCGGCTCGGGCGGCGACGGTGGGTATGCGCGCGGCGTCGCGCCGCAGGCGCGCTTCATCGACGTCAAGGTGCTCGACGATAGCGGGCACGGGGTTGCCGTGGCTGAGGCTATCGACTGGTGTATCTCGAACCGCAGCCGTGCATGGGCGGGTTCCGCTCCCGACGAACATGGCATCGACGTGATCAACATGTCGCTCTCGAGTCCGGATCAGAGCGATGGCCAGGACCTCGCCTCGAGGCTCGCATCGCGTGCAACGGAGCTGGGCATCGTGGTGGTCGCGTCCGTTGGCAATGACGGCCTCTCGTCGCATGTTCCTTCGCCCGCCGGCGGAGATGGCGTGCTGGTGGTCGGGGCATGGGACACGCGCCGCAGCCCAGCCTCGGGCGACGATGCCTGGCCCTCCTTCAACAACAGCGGCCCGCGCGCCTCGGATGGCGATGTGAATGGCCGCGATGAGTGCAAGCCGGACCTGCTCGCGCCGGGCGTCGACATCCTCTCCGCCGATGGCGACCTGGCTTCGGACGGCACCGCGTGGCGTCGCCTTTCGGGGACGAGCATGGCAGCTGCATTCGTCACGGGCGCTGCCGCGCTATTGATTGAATCGGCTCCGTCCCTGGGGCCGACAGGCATCGCCGAACGACTGCGCGCAAGCGCACAGCGGCCCCTTGCTGGTTCGCCAACGGGCACGCCGGGGGCTGATCCACGGTGGCGTTCGAGCCGCGGCTGCGGCCTGCTCGACATTCATGCGGCGTTGCTCGAGATCACGCAGCCGACACGCTCACAGGTTCGCAGGCTGACGTTCGGGGCCACGTCCACGACCGTGCTGGCCACCTTGTCCATGGGCCGCGAACTCGGTGCAGGTTTCTTTGTATTCGAGCGAGCGAGCGACTTGGCGGGCGCCCCGGGCGGGTTCGCGCCATTCGATTCGGTCATCGCCGCGGGCGACAGCTCGCTCGCGGATGACACCAGCGTCACGGACTACTCACGAGCATGGCTGGTGCCGATGCCTGAAGCGGGGCAGGTGTACTGGTATCGCGTGGCCTACACCGAGGGTGGCGTGCGTTGGGTCACGCGGGCGAGACGCTTCACCAACCCGGGTGGGCCGAGTGCGGCCACGGTCGGCGCGACGATCGTACACAATGCCTACGACTCCGACATCGAGGCGGTACTTCGGATCGGTGGTCCAGGCGGAGGTGGTCCGGAGATCGTGCTGCCGGGAACTTCGGGCGCCGTCGCCAGTGACTGGTACAACGGTTCAAGCGCGACGGGGAATCAGGCTTGGATCTTCCAGATCGAGATACCGGCCGGCACCGCCGATGGCTACCTGCCCCCGGATGCGGCACACCCATGGACTTTGCATGTCAGCGATGCGGGTTCGCCGATCCGCAGCGGCCGGATCGCGGATTTCCGCGTGGTCTGGCATTCGGGGGGTGGGGACCAGGTGTTCGTTGGCGGCTCCGTGCCGCGGCAGACGGTGGATGGCGCGACGGTCACGGTCGTCGTACCCCAATCCACACTCGATGTGGGTTTGACCACCGTATTCCCCGGCCTGAGGTTGGGGCCGAATCCCGTGCGGCCTGGTGGTTCGGTCCGCTTCGCTTCATCGCGGGCGGTGAAGGGGCGCGTGCGAGTGCTCGACCTCCTTGGCCGGGAAGTGGCGAGTGTGACGCTCAGCCCGGAAGGTTCCGGTTGGTCCGCGAACTGGTCGGCGCGTGATGCCCATGGGCGTGACCTGTCGCCTGGGGTATATCTGGCGCGGCTCGGGGACGGCCTGGCCACCCGTTTGGTCGTGATCGGCCGTTAACTCAGGCGGAGCTACGCAGGACGGCGGCCCGGGCGGGAAATCCCACTCGGGCCGCGCCGCGTCCACCCGCTTCGGCCCTGCGGAGCGCCCCGAGCTGGCCCCGGGCCCGCCCCATTCTGCCCGGGCCGGCCCTCCAGTCAAGTCCTGCTCAAGCCTCTCCATGGACTCTTCGTGCGTCGACCTCTCCTAGGGTCGACAGGCGCCGTGGGGAGGTCCGGGACCTTAGGGGGGACCGGCCTCCCGCCGCGCGAGGGATCCATTGAATGCCACTTCAGAATCGCCGTCGAGGGACGGCAGGAGGTCGCCGCGATGTCGCGACACAACATGATCCGGGCCATGCTGCTGAGCGCTGTCTTGATGATCGCGGGCCATGTCCCCGCGCGAGCCGCGTGGATGTGGGATGTGAATGGGGACAAACTCGACGATCGGATGCAGCAAGTCGAGACCGGTGGAATCAGCGCCGCGCGCGTCGGTGGACTGCCAGGGGGCCGCTTGCGCTTTGCGCTCGTCGAGGGTTCCGCACCATTTCGCTACGGGGTCTACATCGGGTATGACCATCATCCGACCGACAGTGATGCCGGCGCGCTCGCCGCAACCGGCGCACCTGTGCAAGTGCGTTACGAGTCGATCGATTACATCCGCTCAGAAGTCACTTACGCCCAAGCGCAGGCGATTGTCGCGCTGTCCGGAGTGCGTCGAGTCGAGACCATCCCGATCTTCTACGCGGTGAACGACAATGCGACACGCGTGATGCGCGCACGCGAATCGGCCGCGCACTTCCCGAGCGTATGGAAGGACCTGGGCTTCACGGGGCGCGGCGTCGTCGTGGCGATCATGGACACCGGGGTCAACGACGCCGCAGACGGAAGCTATCCCGGTCATGAATCGCTTCGAGGTAAGTGGCTCGGCGGCGGCAACTTCTTCTCGGGACAGCCACAGTTGAACACCCCTTTGGAATCGAGCGAGAACCCACGCCATGCATCCGATCCAGAACTGACCTATCACGGCACCCACGTTGCGGGCACCGCGATCGGCTCAGGCGGTCCGCAGGGTGTGCGGGGGAGCACTGCCCCGGGCACGTTCGCCGGCATGGCGCCGGATGCGCGCTTGGTGGATCTCAAGGTGCTCTCGGACGCCGGTCTCGGATTCGGCGCAGCGGATGGCATCGATTGGGCGATTCATCATCGCTTCGATACTTGGGGGCTCACGGGCGAGGACGCCAGCTATAAGGGCATCGATGTGCTCAGTATGTCGCTCGGAGGCACGGATAACTCCGACGGCACCGACGCCTCGTGCGCGGCCGTCAACGCCGCGCACCGGGCCGGCATGGTGGTCTGCGTTGCGACGGGCAACGACGGTAACACCAACTGGATGGCGTCCCCCAGCGCCGCCGACTTCGCACTGAGCGTGGGCGCGTTCACCGACAACAATACGCTCAACCGTAACGATGACTTCGTCTCGGATTACAGCAATGAGGGCCCCCGTCTGGCGGACGGGGACGAGACCCGCTACGACGAGATGAAGCCGAGCGTGCTGGGAGACGGTACGGGCATCATCTCCGCGCTGGGAGACCCCACGACGAACGGGGATCGCTATCACCACATCAACGGTACGAGCATGGCGACCCCGACGGTGGCTGGCGTGTGCGCGCTCATCCTGTCGGCGAACCCTGGGCTGAGCCCGGACCAGGTGCGTCAGGTGATCCAGAACTCAGCGGACCATCGCACCGATAGCGGCAAGCAGCCGCCCAGTGCCGCGGACCCCTTCGGCCTCGATCCCAACTACCATCCCTCGTGGGGATGGGGCGAAGTGGACGCTTATGCCGCGGTCAAGGAGGCGCAGAACGCAGCGACCACCCAGGTCGTGCGCATCTCGGCGACGGCGCAGCGTGCGCCCGATGCGATTCGGATCGACTGGACGAGTCAGCGTGAGGTGGACCTGTTCCGCTACGAGGTCGAGCGGGCAGTGGATGCCGGCGGCGCGCCAGGGGAGTTCGAGACGGTGGCGAATGTGCTGCCGAGCGGGTCGAACGCCGAGATCCTCGGTCGCTCCAATCGTCATCCCTACTCCTGGACCGATAACGGCCCCGGACTCGATCCAGCGCAGGTCTACTGGTACCGAGTCGGGTGGCGTGATTTCCACAATGTGCACCACTCGGAGCCGCCGCTGCGAGCTCGCATCTCGGACAGCCCCATCGTGGCGCGCGTTAAATTCTCGTGGACGCACAATTATTCCGACGGCGATCTCGTGGTGAAGTACGGCAGCGCGGTGAATCCCGACCGGCCGGCGTGGATGCGCTACGCACCCGGCGCCCCGGCAGCGGATTCGGTCAAGAGTGTGGCGGGCGTTTCTTTCTCCGGGACCAAGCGTTATTTCTTCCACTTCGACCTGACTGCCGCTGACCTCGTCACCCAGTACCTGCCTCCCTCCGCCGCGAATCCCTGGTTCCTCTCGGTCCGGGAGGGCGGCTACGTCAACACGAACGGGAAGGTGGACGACTTCTCGGTCACGGTCTTTGACGGCGTGACGAGCACCGTCTACGCATCGCCCCAGACCACCACGCCGACCGTGGAGAAGCAGGAGACTGTGTTCTGGGTCCCCCTCGACCCGGCGACTTCCCCGGATCATTCCCCCGTGCTCGAGGCGATCGGCCCCCGAAAAGTGGCCGAGGGCCTGCGACTCCAGTTCATTGCGCGCGCCAGCGATCCTGATGGAGATGCGACCAATCTGAGCGCAACCAACCTTCCGATCGGTGCCACCTTCAATACGTCAACCGGCGAGTTCAGCTGGACACCGGGATATTCGCAGGCGGGCAGCTACACCGTGTCCTTCGGTTGCAGCAGTGGGCAGCCATTGCCGAAGTCGGACTCCGAGGCCGTGACCATCACGGTCAGCGAGCGTGCACCGGGGTCGAACCTACCGCCTGCCTTCGACCCGATCGGAGACCACGAAGGCCAGACCGGACAGATTCTGTCTTTCCAGGTCACTGCCCGCGATCCGGAGTCCCAGGCTGTCACTTTCTCGGTGTCGGGTGCACTGCCAGCCAACTCGAGCTTCGACGGCGCGACGGGTGTGTTCAGTTGGACGCCCGCGGTCAGTCAGGTGGGCACGCAACAACTGAACTTCATCGCGACCGATCCGCAGGGAGCCGCTGACGAGGAAGGGGTTGTCCTGACCATCTCGGAAGCCGGCGTCGGGCCTGCCCCGGTGCTGCCGTGCGATGCGACACAGTTCCGGCATGAGGGCATCGCGGGGCCAGGCACTGATCCCGGCGATAAGAGCATCTCGTATTTCGGGTTCGACGTGAACTCGAACATCCAGCGCATCCAAGGAGCGCTATCGTTCTCGTTGGCACCCGTCCGCGATCTGGATTTCTACCTGCTCGACGCGGACTCCAATGTGGTCCAGTCCTCCGCCAGTATCAGCATGCCGGAAGTGATCACCTACAGCACGCCCTCGGCCGGTCACTACATCTGGAAAGTGGTGTCCTTCACCAATCCCGATACGGCCCATATCAGCATCGACCAGACCACGTGTCTCGCAAGAGCCGCCGGTGTGGAGAGTACGACTCCTGGCTTGTCGTTCTCGCCGGCGTCCCCGAACCCAGCGAGCCGCCAGACGATGCTGGCGTTCGCGCTTCCGGAACCTGGCAACGTGACAATGCGCGTGCATGACGTCGCCGGACGGGCGGTACGCATGTTGTACAGCGGGTGGACCGCGGCCGGCTCGCATCGTGTCAGCTGGGATCGTCGCGATGATCACGGCGTGCGGATGTCGGCGGGGCTCTACTTCGTGCGACTCGAGGCAGCCGGGTTACAACTGGGGCAGAAGGTGATTCTGATTCAATAGCGTAAGGGGAGCGACGCACCTTCGCGGTGCGTCGCTCCATTGAACTGTGTAAGGACCGGGCGTGTTCCCGGTGCGGCGAGCCCGGAAACACAGCCGTTGCCGGGGACCGCCGGTCCCATCACCCACAACGCGACCGCCTCGAGCGTCGCAAGGGAGGTTCATCATCATGGCCACGAACCGCCAGCCAGCGCCGCAGTTCCACGATCTGTGCTGGATTCCTGCCCTGGTCCTCGCCGCGTTCATCGCAAGCCCAGCGTGGGCCTACGAAGACCGCGATGCGAATCGGATCGACGACCGCATTGACGCCGTGCATGCGAACGGCTGGAATCTCGCATTCGTGGACCAGGATCCTTCCAAGCGCATGAGGATCGGCGTTGAAAACCCCGGCAACGAAGTCTTCGCCATCTACGTATCCTACGATCACAAACCCACTGCGCTCGATCAGTCGCTCCTCACCGCAACGGGCGTCTCGATGGCGTGGCCTTTCATGAATGTCGACGTGATCGAGTCGCGTGCGACCTATGCCCAAGTCGCAGCGGTCCTGCTCCTGCCCGGCGTGAAGTATGTCGAGGCGGTGCCGGTCGACTACGCGCTGAACCACTACGGATCGCGAGTGGTTCGGTCCCGTGATTCGCAGGGACTCTCGGCGGCGGAGAATGGCGTCCTGTTCCCCAGCGTTCGCACGAACCTCGGACTGAACGGCGAGGGCATCGTCGTCGCGATCCTCGATACGGGGGTCAATGACGATGTGGACCAGGCGAACGCCGGCTACCCGGGCCAC
>JBDSKE010000080.1:0-12139 GCA_039917105.1 Candidatus Eiseniibacteriota bacterium
ATTCGACCGCGTACGACGTGGGCCGCCAGCAGGTGCTGTCACAGCGCTATAGCCTGAGCCGCCACATCCATTGCTGGGATGCCATGTTCACGCGCTCGTTCACGCCCGGCGGCGAGGCCGAGTACTACTTCCGCCTCGGCATCCGCGACCAGCGCGAGGTGTACTACGAGCGCGGCTCGCGCGTGCAGAGCTTTGGCGGGATCAACTAACTGGCGAGACGGACGCCACTCGAATCGTAAGGGCGCACGTCGAGATACGTCTGAAGGGGGAACACCGTCCCCGAGCACACGCGGCTCGACGAGCAACATCCCATCTCCATGCCGATAAGGGTCCTCCCATGAGCTTCATTCCGTTACAGAGCATCCGCCGCGAATCCCAGGCCCCGCCCGCCGTGGTCGAGAGCATGCGGCTTCGCGTCTCGGGTATGCATTGCGCCTCCTGCGTGACCCGCGTCGAGCAGGCGCTGGCGTCGGTGGCGGGCGTTGCGGCCGCTCGGGTGAACCTTGCCACCATGCGTGCCGAAGTCGACCTGGCCCGCGTGGTCGCTGCCGAAGTGCTGACCGCCGCAGTGCGCGCCTCGGGCTACGACGCACATGTCGTGACCGCACCTGTGGCCGACGATGCCGAGTTGCGCGAGCGCGATGAAGCGCTTGCGACCGTGCGCCGGCGGTTCGCGCTTGCACTGGGCTTCGGGCTACCCGTGTTCGTGATCGCGCATCTGGGCATGCTGCCATGGTTCTCTCGCGTGCCCATGTCCGTCCAGAACCTGGTGCAGTTCGTGCTCGCGACGCCAGTGCAGTGGATTGCGGGTTGGGGATTCGTGGTGGGGGCGTACCGGGGCCTGCGCCGGGGCGCTCCCGACATGGACATGCTCGTGGGCCTGGGCACTCTCACGGCCTATCTGTATTCCGCCGCCGCTACCTTCTGGCCCCAGGCGATGGGGACGCATCACGGCGCGGCGCTGGTTTATTTCGATACTTCGGTCACCATCGTCGCTCTGATCCTGCTGGGTCGTCTGCTCGAGGCACGCGCCAAGGGCCGCGCCAGCGCTGCCATGCGACAATTGCTCGACCTGCGTCCCCGCACCGCCCAGCGGGTGATCGACTCCGCGACGCAGGCCACCGAGGAAGTGCCGCTCGATTCGGTGCGCGTGGGCGATGAGCTGTTGGTGCGACCGGGCGAACGCGTGCCCGTCGATGGTTCGATTGTGGACGGCCGCTCGAGTTTGGATGTCAGCATGCTCACGGGAGAGCCCATTCCCGTTGAGGTGGGCCCGGGCATGGCGGTGAAGGGCGCAACGCTCAACGGGCAGGGCGCGTTCCGCATGCGCGCCGAGCGCGTGGGCGCCGACTCCATGCTCATGCAGATCGTGGCGTTGGTGGAACGCGCTCAATCCACCAAGGCCGCGGTGCAACATCTGGCCGATCGCATCGCCGCCGTGTTCGTGCCCGTCGTGTTGGGTATCGCGTTGGTGGCTTTCGCCGCTTGGTGGTTCGCGGGCGCAGGGCTTGGCGCCTCCCTCCTGCGCCTGGTGGCGGTCCTGATCGTGGCGTGCCCTTGCGCGCTCGGGCTTGCCACGCCCACCGCGCTCATCGTTGCGACCGGCCGCGGCGCGGAGTTGGGCATCCTGGTCCGCGGCGCCGACGCCCTTGAAAAAGGTGAGCGGATCGACACGGTACTGTTCGACAAGACCGGGACGCTCACGCGCGGCACTCCGCAGTTGACGCAGGTGGTGACGGCGGCCGGAGTGAGCGAGTCGCAGTTGCTCACCGCGGCCGCCACTGCCGAAGCGCGCAGCGAGCATCCACTGGCGCTCGCGGTGCGCCGCGGCGCTCGGGACCGGGGCGCCAGCGGGCTCATGGTCGAGGACTTCGGTGCGATGCCGGGACTGGGCGTGTATGCGAAGGCCCAGGGGCGCGCGTTCGTGGTCGGCAGCGCCGCCATGCTCGCAACCCAAGGCGCGGACGAATCGCCGCTCGCGGCCGAGCGCGAGCGCTTCGAACGCGAAGGTGACACCGTGGTCGCGGTTGCCGAGGGCGGACGGTTGTTGGGTCTGTTGGCCTTGGCCGACACGCTGAAGCCCGGAGCGAGCCAGGCCGTGCGGGAGTTGCAACGCGATGGCGCACAGGTGTGGATGATCACCGGCGACCGGGCGCTGACCGCCGCATCGGTGGCGCGCGAGGTGGGGATCGCGCCCGAATGCGTGATCGCCGGTGTGATGCCAGCCGGGAAGAGCGCACGCGTCGCTGCGCTGCAGGCCAAAGGTCGCCGGGTGGCATTCGTGGGGGACGGGCTCAATGACGCGCCTGCCCTGGCGCAGGCCGATGTCGGCTTGGCGATGGCCACCGGCACGGATGTCGCGATGGAGGCCAGTGCGTTCACGCTGGTGCGCGGCGACCTGGGCGCGGTGCGCGATGCCTTGCGGTTGTCGCGGCGGACATTGCTGGTGATCCGACAGAACCTGTTCTGGGCATTCGCATATAACGTCGTCTTGATTCCCATTGCGGCTGGCGCGCTGGTGCCGTTGCTGCGCACGGGGGGTGGGATCGGACCGGTGTTCGGTTGGCAGGGGGGGCTTCATCCCATGTTGGCTTCGCTCGCCATGGCGCTCTCGAGCGTCTCGGTTGTGAGTTCTTCATTGCGACTGAGACGATTCCGGTGACCCATCACCCTGTCACGCCCCGGCAAATCCTGCGTACGCATTGGCGTGGGATGCCCTTCCCCTTGTGACACCACCACGGTTTGCGTCGATACTTGCCCTCGCGCCGTGCCAATCGGCGTGAGCCGAAAGGGAACCCGTGAACCGAACCCAACGCTCGATCGTGGTGGGCGCGGCATCGTTGCTGCTCGTGCCCCTGGTCATGTTCGCCCGTGCTGCATTCGCGCACGAGGGCGTGGACCATGGCGCCAAGCCCGTTGACTCCGCGCCCATCGCGGGGTCCATCGCGGCGACATCGTCGCATTCGGCATCCTCGCGGCGGCACGAGTTGGTGGTGGCCTCCGCCGAGATCGCGCCGCTCACGCCGACACGACTCGATTTCTACGTGAGCGACTGGGCCACCAACGCCCCGATCGAAGGCGCGAGCGTGCGCTTCGAGTTCCGCCCGCGGATGGGTGGCGCAGCCACGGCGAGTTCCAACGCGATTCCCACCGGCCGGCCGGGCGTGTACGCGGCCACGCTGCGCGCGCCGACTGCGGGAGCGTACAATCTGGTGGTCTCGCTCAAGTCCTCGCTGGGTGCGGACGAGTTCGCGCTGACGGGTTTCGTCGTCACAGCGTCGCACTTCAGGCCAGCAGAGCGCAGACCGCTGCTGCTCGTCGGCGTTGGCGCGCTCATCGTCATCGTAGGAATCGCGGCCGTGGTTCATTTCGGTCGGCGGCGCGCTGCGCGGGAATCGCTTGCGCCCCAAGGCGCGGAAGGGGAATCGCTCACATGAGATCCGCAACCATCGTCCTGGCGTTGGGCGCGTGGGCCGCACTGTTCGTCGGGTGCACACGGCCATCGCCATCATCCCGGGCCAAGCCCGTCGCCATCGCCGACTCCGCGAGCGCCCGTTTGCCGCGCGCAAGCAAGAGCGTGCCGCGACAGCTCATCGAGGAACGCAAGGCTTTGGCGGCGGTGATGGATGCCGGCTCGCTCGATCAAGCGGGTATCCACGCGTTCCGGCTTCGCGACCTGACGCGCGTGCTTGCAACGAGCGATGCGAAACGTTTCGGCATGCCCGCGGATTCCGTTCGCGCCGCGAGCGAGTCGCTTCAAGTAGCCGCCGAACATGGTGACCTCGGCCTGGCGCGCGCAAGATTCGCCTCACTTGAATCGTCTTTGGAGGCCTTCAAGGGGGCGCCGGATGTGGCCCAACTCGAGCTGCCCACGCAGAGCATGGACTCTCGCAGCGTCACCATGACCGGCGAGATCATCGATCCACAATGCTATTTCACGCACGACGGTCGCGGAATCGAACATGCGAGCTGTGCGACGCTTTGCGCCAAGGGAGGGCAGGACATGGCATTCTTGGATGTCGCGACGGGCGACATCCATCCTCTGATCGCGGTCGGACATGGCCAGGACCCCAACCGGGACCTCATCGCACATCTCGGCCAAGCTGTCACCATCGAGGGTGTGTTGTTCTCACGCGCCCACAACCGGTATCTGCTCATCCAGAGCGTCGTCGGCGCCTCCACGCAGGCCGCGACGTCAGGAGGGACTCACTGATGCGTCATTTTCCATTGTTCGCAAGCCTTGGTCTGCTGCTCGTCGGTTGTGCCGCTTCGGGCCCCAAGGAGGTCAAGATCGTCGCCGATGAGAACGGCTTCACGCCCAGCACCGTGACGGTAAAGCGGGGGGAGCCGCTGGTGCTGGTGGTCACGCGCAAGACCGATTCGACCTGCGCGACCGAGGCCGTGTTCGCCGAAACGGGCAAGCGTTACGACCTGCCCAAGGACCAGCCGGTGCGTATCGAGTTGCCGACCGACGCGGCAGGCACGCTGCACTTCGCGTGCGGCATGGACATGTTCCGGGGCGAAATCGTGATCGAGTAGCAGTGGCGATGGGTGGGGAGCAGTGGTGTGCTACGCCAGTCCCCACTCGTCCAGTTCATCCTCGTCCAGCCCCATCAGATGCCCCACCTCGTGTTGCACCGTGATGCGAACCTCGTTCTCGAGTTCCTCGCGATCGGTGCAATCACGCAACAGGTTCAGGCGGAACAGGAAGATTGCGCCCGGATCGCCCGGGCCCACCTCGCTGCTCGAAGTGAAGATGTGTCGGCCCACGAACATCCCGAGGGAATCCGGACTGAGCGGCGGTTCCTCGTCGGTGAGCATCTCGACTGTCGGCAGATCCTGCACCATCACCGGGATCTCCTCGAGCTTCTGGCGGATCTTGGGAGGCAACTCCTGCACCGCCCGCTCAACCAGCAGGTCGAAGGCCGCGGCGTCCAACTCCAGCGGAAGCGGGAACGCCTCGGGGTCCAGCGCATGGGCTTCCTGCGCCGCTTGACGTGCGCCCTCGGCATCGCCCAGATGTTCGAGTACGCGCGAGAGCAAGTCGAGGCTGTGGGGGTATGCCTTGCGGATCGCCCCCGCCTGCTCGATATCGGCGCGCGCCTCGGCGAAGCGGGCCAGATCGTACGAGGCCGCGGCCCGCAAATAGAAGAACTGTGCAGGATCGGCGCAGCGCTCGGCACCCTTGAGCGACTCGAGCGCAAGTCCCGGCTCGGATTCCTCCAGGTACAGCGTCGCATCCACGATGAGCAGGTCCGGATGCCTGGGACGCTTGCGCAACATGCCATCGGTGGACAGGCGAGCAGACTCGAACTCACCCTTTTCGATGAGATCGTGGATGCGTTCGACCTCCACCCATTCAATCTCGGTCAGGGCTTCGTAGGGGCGCATGAGGATGGGACAGTACCGCCGCCCGCACAGCGAAGCCAATCCGCTGGCAGCCTGCGCGCGCTCTGGTAGAGTCTGGCGAAGGTGGATGCTGGCGTCGGCGCGATCGCATGGCGCGTGAGTGTTTCGTGCAGAAAGGATCCCAGATGTCCCTGGCCCGCTCCTTCATCGGCACCTTTGCGTTGGCCTCCCTTGCCGCCACATGCGCTTTCGCAGCCAACGCCGACTACCAGGTGCCGCCCACGGTGGTCACGGACCTGCTCACCGCGCCACGCCTACCCCGCACGGCTCCGAACCTATCGCCCGAGGGGGCACGCATCGCGCAGCCGGACCTGCGCTCGCTCATCCCGATCGGGACGCTGGCTGAGCCGGTCGAGAAGCTGGCGGGATACGAGATCCTGACCGAATATTTTGCCACGCGTGCAGCCCTCAAGAACGCGGCCGCCGGGCTGACATTCTACTCCCTCTCCCATGGGGCAGCCCTGCGCGCTCAACTCCCCAAGGATGCTCGCCTGGGATCGGTCGTGTGGTCGAATCGAGGCGACCGCGTGGCCTGTGCGTTGTACGCCCCGGGCGGAGCGGAGCTCTGGATCGTCGATGCCGCCACCGGCGCCTCGCGTCGCGTGCCGGGAGTCCGATTGCATGGCGTGCCTCGCGTCATGCTCGAGTGGAGCGAACAGGACGATGCGATCCTGACTCGACTGGTGCCCGCCGGCGCCAGCTTGCCGGCGCTGGGATCGCGCGTGCCTCAGGGGCCGGCCGTGCGCCAGAGTTCGGGGCGCGCTGCACCCCAACGCACGGCGCGCGAGGTGCTCCGCACGCCCGAGGACCAGGCGCGTTTCGTGTTCTTCTCCACCACGCAACTTGCGCGCGTCTCCGTGGACCGCGGCGTCGCAACCCCGATCGGGGCACCGGTCGCGCTCGGCGAGTTCGTGATTTCGCCCGATGAGAAGTGGTGGCTCGTCACCCGATTCGTGACCCCTCCGCCCGTGGGATTCCCCGCCTCGCTGCTTCCCACGGTGACCGAGCTCTGGCCCAGCGACGGCGGCACCGCGATCCGTGTGGGCGAATCCCCCCTCAATGACCGTAGCGCCATCGCCAGCGTGGCTCCGCTCGGTCCACGCGATGTGGCGTTCTCGCCCGCTGATGGTGCGTTGTGGTTCTGCTCCTGGGAGGACACGCCAGGCGCATCGGCGCTCGCCGCGGTGCGCGACACTGCGCTGGCCCCGCCGGGCAGCGACGGCCTCTACCGCTGGGACGCGCCCTTCACCGGAACACCTCGTCGCGTCCACCGCGCCGAGTTCCCGATCGAGGGCTTCGCGCTCACGGCCGATGGCGGACGCGTGCTGGTGCAGGAGGGCTATGAACCCCGGCGTCTGGAGCGCCAGTCGGCGCTTGACCCGAAGTCCGGGCGGGCCACCGTGCTGACGCTGCGTTCCTCCGAGGGCGTGTACAGCGCGCCGGGCCAGCCGCTCACCCGCGATCTGCGCCATGCCACGGTGTTGTGGACGACTGCCGATGGTGCGGCGTTCTATCGTGCGGGGGATGGGTTCGGACCGCAGGGCCAGCGCCCGTTCCTCGACCGCTGTAGCTTCGAGGGGCGTGCCACGGTGCGATTGTTCCAAAGTGACGCGCAGCATCTGGAGAATGTCACCTCACTCCTCACGCCCGATGCGAGTCGCTTCGTGACGCTGCGCCAGTCGGCAACCGAGCCGCCGAACTATTTTCTGCATCGATTGGGGGAATCGCGGGCCAAGCCGATCACGGCGTTCGGCAACCCCATGCAGGCGCTGTCGCAGGCGCGACGGATCCCCTTCACGTTCAAGCGCGAGGACGGCGTCACGCTGAACGCCGAGGCCGTGCTGCCCGCGGACTGGGGTCCCGCGAAGCCGTTGCCAACCGTGTTCTGGATCTATCCCAACGACTATCGCTCGGCCGCTGCTGCCTCGGAGAATCGCAGTTCCCCCAACCGGTTCCCCTCGCAGAGCGCGCTCAATCCCGAAGTCCTGGTCACCCAAGGATACGCGGTCATCAAGCCAGAGTTGGCAATCGTCGGGACGAACGACCAATACGTGACCGAGTTGCGCAAGTCGGCGACGGCCGCGGTCGAGGAGTGCGTGCGGCGAGGCTTCACCGATCGTGAGCGTGTCGCGGTGGGCGGACACTCCTATGGCGCATTCTCCACGGTGAACTGCCTGGCGCACACGCGGCTGTTCCGCGCGGGACTGGCCAGCGACGGCGCCTACAATCGGACCCTCACCCCCTTCACCTTCCAGGCCGAGACCCGCAACCTCTGGGATGCGCGCGATACCTATCTGCAGATGTCGCCGTTCCTCTACGCGGATCGCATCGAGGCCCCACTGTTGTTGGTGCACAACCAGGACGACACCAATGTGGGTACGAACCCCATCCAGTCGGACCGCCTGTACGAGGCCTTGAACGGTCTGGGCCGGACGGTCCAGTTGGTCCAGTACCCGTACGAGGACCATGGGCCTGTCGCACGCGAGACGGTTTTGGATTACTGGTCGCGGGCAATCGAGTGGTTCGATCGGTATGTGAAGAATGCGCCCGCTCGATCCGCGGGGTCCACCTCCGCCACACCGTGAGCCATACGCCGAACAATCCCTTGTCTTGACCATCAGGGCCACTGCTCCTTAGACTTTGGTTCGTCTCAGTCCGCCCGGCCGCGCCGGGTCCGACTCTTTCCAGGGAGTACCTCCATCTCATGAAGTCACTCGCGACGCGTGTCCTCGCTGTTGTCGTCATGGCAGTCGTGAGCGTCCTGCTGCTGATGGGCGCCACCGCCAAGCCGGGCACCCAGGAGCCCAACAAGCTGATCATCCTCTCCACGACGGACGTGAAGGGGAAGACCAGCCCATGTGGTTGACACACTCCCAAAGGTGGCTTCGCCCGGCGGGCGAGCTTCGTGGACAGTGTGAGGGCCCAGTACAGTCAGGTGTTGGTGGTCGATGCTGGCGGATTCTTCCCCGAGCAGAATGACGCGATCTACCAGAACCCCGCGTGGTTCATGCTGCAGGCGATGAAGCTCCTGGGCACCGATGCCTCGGGCATGTCGGACAAGGAGCTGCGGTTCGGCAAGGGTTTCCTCGTGGCCAACGCCAGGAGTTCCGGCCTGCAATTGGTGTGCGCGAACCTCTGGGACAAGCAGACCAAGAAGACCTTGGTGGCACCTTCCATCATCAAGAAGGTGGGCACGGTCAAGGTGGGCATCTTCGGGCTCACCAGTGACAAGGTCGATATGGGCCCGGCGCGCGATTCGGTCACGGTCGAGGAACCCACGGCGGCCGCCAGGCGCACCATCGCCTCGCTCCGCAAGCAAGGCGCGACCGTCATCGTGCTGTTGTCGCAGTTGGGTAAAGTGGAATCCGAGGATCTGGTCACAGCCGTCGACGGGATTGACGTGGTTGTGGTCGGGCGCAATGTGCCCCTGTTGCAGAAGGGCCGCATGATCAAGAACACGGTGGCTTGCTATGGCGGTGAGCAGGGCCAGTACATCGGTCGCACCATCGTGACGCTGGACGCGGCCCGCAAGATGGCGACGGGAGAGAACGACACGTACATCCTGGGGCCTGAGGTCGGCGAGAAGCCCGAGATTCTCACGCTCGTCAAGAGCTTCGAGGACGCATTCAACGAGAAGTTGCGACAGGAAGAGAAGAAGAAGGCGGCCGCGCAGTCGGCGAATCCAGAAGCGGGGGAGGCCGAGGCTTCGGTGGACCATTACATGGGCGCCGAAGTGTGTGGACGCTGCCACCAGGCCGAAATGGCCCAGTACAAGACCACCTCCCACGCCCGGGCATGGGAGACGCTGGTCGAGGCGAAGAAGGATGCGAATCCGGAGTGCATCACTTGCCATGTGGTGGGCTACAAGCAGGCCGGTGGCTTCAAGACGGGCGATGATGCCACGCGACTCGCGGATGTGCAGTGCGAGAACTGCCATGGAATGGGCACCCAGCACGAGGCGTTCCCCACCGCAGCGCGCCGCATCACCGAGGCCACCTGCGTGACGTGCCATAACCCCTCCAACAGCCCCACCTTCAGCTTCGCCGTGTACCAACCGCATATCCTGCACAAGGTGCCGGCCAACATGCCGCCCCTTCCCGTGAACCCGAACAAGAAGATGATGGGGACCGGCGGTCACTGACCGTCGCATGCAGCGTTGACCAGCAAGGCCCATGGCGCGATCACGAGCCGTGGGCCTTGTGCTTGCCCGGGCCAATCAGCCGGCGGCAGCTTGACGCCCCTTCGCGCGCCCGCCTAACCTGCGCGCGGCCCAGAGCATGCGGCCTCGCATGAGGTTCCTCGCGGGGCGCGCCGGCCGATCCTTCGCCATCCCCACCTGCTCTGGAGCGACCCGCCGTGGATCTCAAGACCCTCGAAGGCGTTGAGTACTTCGAATCCATACTCGACACCGTTGGAAACACCCCGCTGGTCCGGCTCCGCGAGGTCGCCAAGGGTCTGCCCTGCCCGGTGCTGGCGAAGCTGGAGACCTTCAATCCCGGCGGCAGCGTCAAGGACCGCATCGGCCTGGCGATGGTCGAGGACGCCGAGAAATCGGGCCGATTGAAGCCCGGCGGCACCATCGTCGAGTGCACCTCGGGCAACACCGGGCTGGGGCTGGCCATGGTCGCGGCCGTGCGCGGCTATCGCGCTGCCTTCTGCATGCCCGACAAGGTCTCGAGCGAGAAGGTCAACCTCTTGAAGGCTTTCGGCGCCGAGGTGTTCCTGAGTCCGACCGCGGTGGAGCCGGAGCATCCGGATTCCTACTACTCGGTCGCCAAACGCATCTCGAACGAACGCCCCGGCGCGGTGCTCATGAACCAGTATCACAACCCTTCGAATCCCGAGGCGCACTACCGCACGACGGGGCCCGAGTTGTGGCGCCAGACCGCAGGGAGGATCACGCACTTCGTGGCCGGCATGGGAACGGGTGGCACCATCAGCGGCACCGCGCGCTATCTGAAGGAGCAGAATCCCAAGGTGCAGATCATCGGCGCCGATCCGGTGGGCTCGATCCTCAAGCATTACAAGGAGACGGGCGAGATGTCAGAAGCTCACACTTACAAGATCGAGGGCGTGGGCGAGGACTTCATCCCCAGCGCGCTCGATTTCAGCCTCGTGGACCGGGCCATCAGTTGCACCGACCACGACGGGCTCAATCTGGCGCGCCGCCTGGCCCGAGAGGACGCTATCTTCGTCGGAGGCTCGGCCGGCATGGCCGCGTGGGTCGCGCTCGCCGTGGCGCGCGAGTGCAGGTCCGTTGACCTCGTGGTCGTGCTGTTGCCCGACACCGGCGAGCGCTACCTGTCCAAGGTCCACAACGACGAGTGGATGCGCGATAACCACTTGTTGGATCCTACCTCCACACGCGCCGGCGCCCTGCTCGGCAGCAAGGCGACCAATGTACGTCGGCTCATCTCGGTCCAATCCGGCGAGCCACTCAAGAAGGCGCTGTCGTTGATCGAACAGTTCGGCGTCTCGCAACTGCCGGTGTTCCGTGGGGCTGATGTGGTGGGCACGCTGGAGGAAGGGGATGTGCTCAAGACGGCGCTGGCCGACCATAGCGCACTCGAGCGCCCACTCGATTCCATCATGGGACCGCCGTTGCCGGTGGTGGGTTCCGATGACTCGGCCGATGTGGTGGTCAAGTTGCTTGCCTCGCGCAATTCCGCCGTCCTGGTGCGCGATAACGGCGTCGTGAGCGGGATCCTCACCCGCTTCGACATGCTGCAGTTCATCTCGGGAGGCATCTGATGGGCGGCCAGGCCAGCCTCGGGCCCAAGTCGGGCTTCAGTACCAAGGCGATCCACGCCGGCCAATCGCCGGACCCCATGACCGGCGCGGTCATGACACCTATCTACCAGACCAGCACCTACGCGCAGGAGGCCCTGGGCGAGCACAAGGGCTACGAATACGCGCGTACCCACAACGCCACGCGATTCGCGCTCGAGCGCAATCTGGCTGCCCTGGAGGGGGGCGCGCACGGGTTCTGTTTCGGTTCGGGTCTGGCGGCCACGAACACGCTCATGCAGGTACTCTCGGTTGGCGACCACGTGGTGTGCGGCGACAATACCTACGGAGGCACCTACCGGCTGTTCGAGAAGGTCTGGAAGCGCCATGGATTGCAGTTCACGTTCGTGGATTGCACCGATCCCGCCGGCGTCGAAGCAGCGCTCCAGCCCAACACCAGAATGGTCTGGCTGGAATCCCCCACCAATCCCCTCATGCAACTGGCCGACATCGCCGCCATCAGCGAACGCGCTCGCCCACGCGGCGTCAAAGTGGTGGTCGACAATACTTTCCTCACGCCGTACTTCCAACGCCCGCTGGAGCTGGGGGCCGATGTGGTCATGCACTCGGTGACCAAGTACCTGAACGGGCACAGCGATATGGTCGGAGGCGTGCTGGTCACGAGTGACGAGCCTCTGGCCGAGCAGGTCCGCTACCTGCAGAACGCTGCCGGCGCGGTGCCGGGGCCCATGGATTGTTTCCTGTGCCTGCGCGGCACCAAGACGCTGGCGGTGCGCATGCAGGCGCACGAGACCAACGCCCGTGTCCTGGCCGGTTTCCTGGCCCACCACCCAAAAGTTTCCAAGGTGTTCTATCCCGGGCTCGCATCGCACCCCCAGCACGAGCTGGCCAAGCGGCAGGCTTCGGGCTTCGGCGGTATGATCTCGTTCATCCCCGGCGATGGCTCGCTGGAAGCGGGAAAGCAGGTCTTCGACCGCTTCCA
>JBDSKE010000081.1:0-5537 GCA_039917105.1 Candidatus Eiseniibacteriota bacterium
CGTACGCCGTCACCCGGACCAGCGCGCTATCCGAGTCGAGCGAGGGCACTGTCCATGAGTACACACCGGTGTTGGCAAGTCCGCGCGCCACCCGCGCCCACGGCCCGAACGAGCCATGCACCGAGTATTCGATGCCCACCGAGTCCACGACCTGATTGTCCGAAGCGGTCCACGTCACGTCGTGCACACTGCCCTGCGCCCACACTTCGCCTCCCGCGGGCGATACCACGGAAACACTTGGCGCCGCGACGTCCAGGAACGAGGCCGCGATCGTGTGCTGTGCAGCCACACTCGTGAACGTGTACGCGGCAAGCGCACCGACGGATGCGCCATCCACCGTCAGCCCCGAAATCTGGAAGCCGCTGCCGGGCGCAACGCTGAAGTCGCTGTTCGCTCCCTCCGACACATTCACGACTCCCGAAGGCGTGATGCCCCCACCTGTCCCCGCGCTGGCCGCGATGGTCCACCAATCGATCGAGAACGCTGCGGTGCTCATGTCCGTTCCGAGATTCCCCGCCGCGTCACGCGCGGTCACCCTCACGCGAGCAGCGGTGGTGGCGGTGGCCGGAGTCAGCCACGAGTAGGTGCCCGCATTCGCGATCGCAGTCGCAATCGGAGTCCAGGACGCACCCCCGTCGCTTGACCAGGAAAGGTCGACGCTCGTTACTCCAACATCATCGCTCGCGCTCCACGTCACCGCCTGCGATGCCCCGACCTTCCACACTTCGCCGCCATCGGGCGAGGTGAGGTTCGCGATGGGTGCCACCACGTCGGCACTCGGGCTGCCCGAGTTGATGAACGTGTCCGCGAAGCCATTGCCGCGGATCGTGTCCATGGCGGCGCCTTCCCAGCCTGCGGAAATGATGACCTGGCCATTCGAAACTTTATCCCACGTGGCGTTCGGCGCAACTCCCGAGCCCGTTTCGGTCCAGTAGGTCTTGGTGCCGACGGTGTGCAGACGACTCAATGCGCCGCTCGTGGGGTGACCAAAGGAATTGCCAGTGCCGCAGGAGATGACCGCGACCTTGGGGAGCACGGTGTTCAGGTAAGTCGTGTTGCTCGAGAAGCGCGAACCGTGATGGTGGACCTTATAGACCTCGACCACCCCCACGGCCGCCGCGACCCGGCTTTCGATGTCGGGGCTCGATCCGCCCTCCGCCCCACCCGTCAGGTCACCACCAAAGACTTCATCGAACTCGCCATAAGTGAGCTTGAGCGACAGGCAGAGGGAATTCTCATCGGTGGGAAAGGGTGAGATTCCAGCGCCATTGAGATCCACGCATTTGATCTGGACCGGGTGAGCCGAAAGCGAGTCAAGTGTGATCACCTGGTTCTTCGCCAGCGTGCGGCGCTTGGTGCCCAGAGCATTCACGTAATTCGTATAGGTGGCGGTCGTGTACGAGCCACCGCGATCCCAGCCATAACCGATCGTGATGCCGGCCGCCCCGATTGCCACGAGATTGCCGATGTGATCGGAGTGGTAGTGGCTGGCGAAGTGATGATCCACGCGCGTGACGCCCAACGCCAAGAGTTGGTTCACCACGGTCACACCCATCGCCGGGGAAGCGCCCGAGGGGCCCTCGTCGATCAGTACGGTCTGCCCCAATGGACTGATGATGAGCGCGCCGTCCCCTTGTCCGACATCGAGATGGATGATCTGCAGTCGTCCGGTGGCTGTGACCGCACCGGCCGGCGCGACGCTGGCGAGCGCGAACATGGAAATGGCACAGACGGAGCGCAGGAATCGGATCGGGGGCATCGCGTCTCTCTGGCACCGGAGACGCATTGGGGGCGCTTGGCGGGGCCGACTGGGTTCGGGATCCTGTGCCCGCCACCGCGAGGTGAAGGGCGCTGAGACTCCACAGCAGTCATCAGGTTACCAACCCGCCCGCAGCCGCGTCCACCACGACTTCTAGACTGCGAACGCCTCTGGCTCCCAGCTCAAACCCAGTTCGCTCGGTGGCGCCATATAGCCCAATAATGCGCTGGCTGCCACCACGCTCGGCGAGGCGAGGAAGCCCTCGCCCCCCACCCCCATCCGGTTGGTCCAGTTGCGGTTGAAGGTGGTGATGGCCCTCTGGCCGGGCTTGAGCGAGTCCTGCCCCTGCCCGAAGCAGGGGCCGCACCAGCTCTGGCGGATCACGCCGCCCACGGAGCGGAACACGCTCGCGATGCTCTCTCCCTCCAGGCGCGGATCGGGATGCTCGATGCGTTCCTTGACGCCCCCCGAGCCGGGGAAGATCACGAACTCACGGGCAGCCTGGGTGAAACCCTTGCCCTTGGCGGCACGGATCACGAGTGCAGCGCTCAACAGGTCGTCGTAGCCGCCGTTGGTGCACGAGCCGATCATGGCCTTGTCGAAGCCGAGCTTCTCCGTCGCAACCTGATCGGCCGGGAATGCATTGCCGGGGCTGACTGGCTTCGCGATCATCGGCACCACCGACGAGAGTTCGAGCACCTCGTCGATCTCGTACAGGGCTTGCGGACCGGGTGAGATGCGCGGATAGGGCAGGGAATTCATGCCCTTGGCATCGAACCACGCATACGTGATGTCGTCCGGCGCGAAGATGCCGTTGAAGCTCTCGGCCTCCGCCATCATGTTGCAGATCGTGTTGCGGTAGGCGATGGGCAACTGTTGACCCATGTCCACGAACTCCACACTCATTCCCTGCGACTGTTTCGCCCCCCATCGGCGCAGTAACTCCAGCACGATGTCCTTGCCGCTCACCCACGGCTTCAACTGGCCCGTGAACACCACGCGACGCGCCTTGGGCACGGTCATGTAGACATAGCCCGTGCTCCAGCCGAAGCCGAGCGTGGTGGAGCCCACGCCGATGCCGATGGCGCCGTATGCGCCGTATGCGCGACTGTGGGAATCGGCGCCGGGAATCACCATGCCCGGCTGCACCAAACCCTGTTCGGGGAAGTAGAAGTGGAAGATCCCATCGCCCGGGTTGGCGTAGTAGGGCTTCTCGAGCCCCTGCTTGGCAGCGAACGCGCGCCCGATGCTGGTCTGCTTGTCATCGGAAGCGACCCCGGTGAAGACGAAGTGGTCGTTCGCGATCGCGATCTGCCGCGGCGCGATGGTGTCGCCACCGGTGATCTGGTTGAAAGTGTGGATCGAGAATGGCGCGGTGCCATCGCTGGCCGGCAACAAATCGGAATAAACCCGCAGCGTCGCGCCCGGTCGTACGTCGGCGTTCTTGTCGACGCGGTGCGCCCACAGGATCTGCTCGGTGGTGGTGAGGCTGCTCGCCGTGGCCGGATCGGGCCAGACGATGCTGGGGGAGGTCTCGACGCTGGCGCGGAACTCTCGCCGGCCCATCGCGAAAATGCCGCCCGTACGGCGGATCTCGTCCTCCTTGGACGTGAGCGGCACGGGGGTGTAACTCCTGTTGCGCGTCACATTGCGCAAGGCGCGCGTGTCCGGGTCGAATTCGAACTCATCCCCATCCTGAGCGTCGGCCACGGCATCGGGACTCTGCACCACGTGCAGGCCCAGGTTGAACGAATTACGTCGGAAAATGTCGCCCATGTTGTTGCCGCACACCACCACCATCTCGAGTCCGACTTCCTCCGCCACGCCCTTGAGACCCGCAGGGCTCATCTCGCGTGAGGAGCCAATGGCGAAGCGGTCACCCGCAATCACGAAGGACTGGCCCGAGTGCACACGGGCGCGGAAGTCCGGCATCAGGTAGCGGAACGAGCCAGCCTTCCACTTCTCATCCAGTGTTTCCAGGCTCTCGCTCACGCAATCGGCTGCCGGCGTGATCTGGTCCGTATCTATCGCGTCCAACTTCTTGCCCGGTACCCGGGAGTCCCAGAAGATCAGCGCCGTGCCGCGCAGCGTCCGCGGGCCGGCAGTGCCGGCGGCCGTGTCGGCAGCGGTGGCGCCACCGAGCGAATCAAGCGTCACGCCCGGCTTGAGGCGGGCAGGCTGGAGCGTATGCATGCGGGGTCCCCTGGCGGGAAGACAAGTCGGAATGGTCGCGGATTGCCCGCGATGCTAGCGGCGGCGCGAATCGGAGGCAACCGCACGCGTGCACACGTCTTCCAGCGCGGTGCAGAGCTTCCCGTCGCAGCGCCGCCGGCTATTCCAGAACGATCAGGCGACCCGTCTCGCGCTGGTCCGCCAAAAGGAGGCGCACGAAGTAGACGCCAGGCTTGACCCGCATCCCGCGTTCGTCCCGACCATCCCATGGAATCGCGTATGCACCCGCAGCGCGCCAACCGGTGGCCAGCGTGCGCACCTCCCGGCCGTCGACCCCAAGAATATCCAACTGAGTTCGACTGGCGGCCGCCAACTCGAATCGCACCAGCGAGCGTTGACGCATGGGATGCGGCACCGAAGGCAACAGGCGTGTTCGCGGAGCGCGCGCAGGGGCCGGTACACCAACCGACGCGGCCGATGTGACATGCAGGAAGTCCCAGGTTGCGCTGAAGGGGGCGGAGCTGCGCGAGGTGGCGTGGATGCCCACCGCGAGCGGCTGCGATGTGCGGACCGCAGAGCGCACCCCCCCACCGGCAGGGAGCGTCAGCGTCGGGCCCGCGTCGGCAATCGCACCGGCATCGACCTGATAGCGCGGCCGCACCGTTCCCTGCATGGGGCCGACCTCGAGATACAGGTCGATCCCCCTTGCGGACAGGATTCCGGGGACCGGTGTGAAGTTCACGGTCGCAATGTCGGTCGCCTCGGAGGTCACCATGATCCCCGCCACGCCCCCGCGAACAGCGAACGCGATGCTCACGAAGTCGCTCTGCGTGCCCGTGCCTACAAACAAGCCTTCGCACATCGAGTCCATCGCAGCACCACCGAAGAACGGCAGCGACAGACGCGTCTGCGCGGTGAAAGGGGCGCTGGTGGAATCACTCGCAAGTCCGAACTGGAACGCGTTCAATTGGCTATTGCGCGTGCCTAGCGCATCGCCCGCCGAGACCGCGTCGACGGTGAGCTTACCCGCCGCGCCGCCTGCCGTGAGGTTCGCCGGTGAGAACTGGGTGAGGTAGTCGGCGCTGCCGTTCGCCATGAGTCCGGTGAAACCCAGACCGAAGAAGCCGGTGCCGGGGTTGCCAGCGTCCCACGTGTAGATGACGGGAACCGTGGTGAAGGCGCCGTTGGTCGGGTCGCGCGCGAACGCATCCCAGGGATCGAGCAACCCATCGTTATCATCATCGGGATCGTTCAGGTCCGACAACAGATCACCATCGAAGTCCGCGGGTCGGTCCGCGGCCGAGCACGCATTGGTTCCATTGTCGAGCTCGTCGGCATTGCTGAACCCGTCGCCGTCCTCGTCCAACGAGGGGTTGTCGCTGCCCGTGCAGACGACACCACCACCATCGTAATCGGTCGGTTCGAACACGACGATCTGGCCCGAGATGTAGTCGGCCACCCAGATGGTCCCGTGAAACACGTTCGCATCGCCCTGGGCGGTGACGTCCAACGGAATGGTGCCGACATTATTGAACAAGGACTGCACCAGGATCGCGGAGTCGCCCGCCGCGTTCAGTTGGATGCGCTCCAGCGTGTTGTTGAAGCT
>JBDSKE010000082.1:0-19989 GCA_039917105.1 Candidatus Eiseniibacteriota bacterium
ATGAGTCCCCGTTCGATCACGTTGTGCAGCACCGCCACCAACTCCTGGGTACGGCCGACGGCGAACGAAGGCACGACGACGCGTCCACCCCGCTGGATGGTCTTATTCACGATCTCGACCAGTTCCCGCTCGGTCTCCTTCTCCTCGGTGTGCAGGCGGTCGCCATAGGTGCTCTCGAGCACCAGGACTTCGCTGCCCGGTGGAACTTCCGGATCCCGTAGGATCGGCCGCGCGGGCCGACCCAGGTCGCCCCCCATGAGCACGCGCCGGGTCTGGCCGTCCTGGGTGAACTCAAAGGTCGTGACTGCCGCTCCGATGATATGGCCGGCATCATGGTAAACCACCGACACACCCTCGAACGGCGACCACGCTTGGTGATAGGGATGGGTGACCAATCGCTCCAGCACCCGGTTCACGTCCTCGATATTGTACAAGGGCTTTCGCGCCGGCCCTTCGCGCCGATGCCGATTGGCGCGCTCGAAGTCCATTTCCATGAGCGAGGCACTGTCCTCGAGCATCACCCGCGTCAAGTCGGCGGTGGCCTCGGTCATGTGAATGGGGCCACGGAAGCCCTGATTCACCAGCGTCGGCAGGTTGCCCACATGGTCGAGGTGGGCGTGCGAGATGATCACCGCGTCCAACCCGGCCGGGTCAAAGCGGAACGTGCGATTGATCTGGTCCGCTTCCTCGCGGCGCCCTTGATAGATCCCGCAATCGAACAGCCAGCTGAACTTGCCGAACGTCATGAGATGGCGCGAACCGGTGACGGTGCGCGCAGCGCCGTGGAACGCGATCGACAATGGGGTCGTCATCGTCAGTAGGCCGCGTAGAAGATGATGCCGAGCGAGCCCTGGATGTCGTGGTTCGTTTTGCCGTCGTGAAAGATCGCGTGGTAACGCGTGCTCAGATCCCATGCCCAACTCCGGTAGAAGAACCGCTCCACCCCTGCCCCCAGGCTCACGAACACGCCGTCGCCCTTATCGGGATACTGGGTCTCGCCGTTGTCGAGCCGCGCCGAGATCTGTGCCAGGCCCACACCCGCGCTGACCATCTTGACGGTGCGTGTCCGAGAGCCGAAGAGTTGGTAGAACTCGAGCCCCGCCAGATTCACGGCCAGCCGGTCTCGGCGCGCCGAATCCTCGAGCGCTGTGAACGCGGTTTGCGCCCGGCCCGGCGCGCGCGCATCGAGCATCTGGCTCTCGAACGTCAGTCCGAACGCCCGTTCGTAACGCATCCGGTATCGCAGCCGGATGGCCAGTCCCGGGCCGGAGCCGAACTCCTCACCGAAGTCGCCTTGCTTGAGCAGGGTGCCGTACTGGCCCTGGATTCCAACACCCACCTGGCCGGCGCGCGGCAGGATGATGGTATTGGCCGCAGAGGCCTCGCCCACCGCAAGTATCGTGACCAGTGCCGCGATCGATCCCGTGAACCACTGCTTCAACATGCGATGCCTCCACGACCCCGGTCGTGTGAGTCCCGGACCATCAGGCCCGAGGGTGGAACTGCCGATGCACCTCGCGCAGATAGCCGCGGTCGAGGTGCGTGTAGATCGCGGTGGTCGTGACCGATGCATGTCCCAGCAGTTCCTGGACCACGCGAAGATCCGCGCCCCCGTGCAGAAGATGAGTCGCGAATGAATGCCGTAGTGCGTGCGGATGGACCCTCGAGGAGAGCCCTGCCGCGCGCGCGCGGGCACGCAGGACCTTCCAGTAACCCATGCGGCTCAATGCCGCCCCACGATAGTTGACGAACACCCGATCGTGCCGAGCCTGACGCACCAATTGCGGACGGCCCCGCTCGAGCCATGCACGGAGCGCGGCCTCGGCACTGCGGCCGAAGGGAACCACGCGTTGTTTGTCCCCCTTGCCGATCACGCTCACCGCCCGCCCCGACAGGTCAAGCTGGGCCCGCTCGAGCCCAACCAGCTCCGAGACCCGTAATCCGCTTGCATAGGCCAGCTCGAACATCGCGCGATCGCGCAGCGTGAGCGCGGATTCGCCCTTGGGTTGTGCCAACAGGGTCTCCACTTCATCGAGGGTGAGGGCATGCGGCAGTTTGCGCTCACGGCGCGGCGCGGGCAACAGCGCCAGCGGATCGTCGGTGCGGATGCCCATGCGGGCGAGGAACCCGTGGAAGCCGCGCAGCGTACTGCGTCTGCGCGTGACCGTGGCGCTCGCCAGGCCGCGCCGTGACAGCGAAGCGAAATATCCGTCCACGAATGTCATCGTGGCCTCCCCCCACCCCGCCAGGTGATGCTGCTCGCCAAAGGCGACGTAGTCCGAGAGGTCCTGGGCATAGGCGTCCACGGTGCGCGGCGACAGGCGGCGGCCGCGCTGAACCTCATCGAGCCAGGCTTCGACCGGTGGCATCAGCACGCTGCGCGAACGCGCCCCTGCCTCGCGACCGCCCGCGCGCGGCACCGTGGCAGCGCCGCGTGTATTGCCAGAGGTGTTCGTTTTCACGCGGCCCCCTCGCGCTTGCCCAGATGCGCCAACACACGCGTTGCGAGTGTGAGCGGCACGCGCGCGCGCTCGGAGACCTCCTCGGCGCTGGCTTCTTGCAACGCCTGCACGGAACCGAACGCTTTGAGCATGCGCGCGCGCCTCGCCGGCCCGACCCCGGCCACTTCGTCCAGCGCGCTTCCGATGCGCGCCCGCGAACGCAGCTTGCGATGGTATTCGAGCCCGAATCGGTGCGCTTCGTCACGGAGACGCTGCAGCGCACGCAGCGCCGGCGAACGGCGGGGCAGGCGCAGGTCCGGCAGGCATTCGCGGACGATCGCCTCCTCGCGTTTGGCAAGGCCGATGAGCGCGACCGGTGCCTTGGCGACACGCAACAACGCCTCGCGCGCCGCTCCCACCTGACCTGCTCCACCGTCGATGACAACCAAGTCCGGTCGAGCGATCTCGCCGGTCTCCACGCGCAGCCAGTAGCGTTCCACGGCCTCGGCGATCATGGCGAAGTCATCGGGGCCCGGGCGCCGCATGCGCATCCGCCGATAGAGCGACTTGCGCGGCCGACCATCCTCGCTCGCCACCACAGCCGCAACAGCCTGGTCCGCGCCCGAGTTACTGATATCGAAGCAGACCATGCGGTAGGGCGGCCTTGCCAACCCCAGTTCCTTCTGCAACCCCAGGACTGCGGTGCTGAACCGAGCGCGTCGGCCCGATGCGCGCGCTTCATCGGCTTCGAGCGCCGAGGCCGCATTGCGTTCCGCCACTTGGATGGCATGACGGGCGCGGCCCTTGACGGGCGCCACCAGTTCCACTGAGTGACCTGCACGCTGCGACAATGCTGCGGCCAGCACGTCGGCGCCGGGCGGCAGAGTGCCCACGAGCACGCGCCGCGGCAAGTCATCGCGGGTGAGCGCATGCTGCGTGATCCAGACCTCGACCAGCGCCGCATCGTCCATGCCCTCGACGCGGTCCAGCAAGCGCGTGTCCTTGCCGATCACGCTCCCACCGCGGACGAATAGCGTCGCGATGGCAGCGCGTCCGCCACCCTGCGCAACGCCCAGCACATCGGTGGAGCGGGGATCCGAAGTGACCATGGTCTGCGGGACATTGGCCTTTTCCAGCAATGCGATCTGGTCGCGACGCTTGGCCGCGGTTTCGTAGCGCTGGGTCTCGCTCGCATCCTGCATTTCACGCTTGAGTTGCACCAACAGTTCGTCGTTCCGACCCGCCAGCATGAGAAGCACACCGTCGACCAGCTTGCGGTATTCCGCCCGCGTGACCCGGGCCCGGCTGTAGCAGGGGCCTACACACCGTTTGATATGGAAGTACAGACACGGCCGGTCCTCGCGCACGTGTTGCTCGAAGTCACGGCAAGTGCGAAGGGGAAAGACGCGTCGCAAGTCCCGCAATGTGCGTCGCAGCGACTTCACGTCCGTGAACGGGCCCACATACCGGGCACCGTCGTCCCGGACGATCCGCGTGATCGAAAGTCGCGGGAACTCGTCCTGCATGGACAGTTTCACGAATGGGAAACTCTTGTCGTCCTTGAGCAGCACATTGTAGTGCGGCTTGTGTTGACGAATGAGCGTCGACTCGAGCAGGAGCGCCTCGACCTCGGTCGCGGTCAGAATCACGTCGAGGTCGGCGGCGAAGGTCATCATCTCGTCGATGCGGGGCCGTTGCTGGTCCGGCCGCAGGTAGTTCGGCACGCGCGCGGACAGGCTCTTGGCCTTGCCGACATACAGCACCTCGCCCCGGGCGTCCTTGAACAGGTAAACCCCCGGAACTGCAGGTAGATTGGCGATTCTGTCGCTCAACGCGCTCAACGGGAGCCTCCGGAGCCAGAGCGGGGATGCTCGAGGAAAACAGATTACACGCGGCCCTTCCCCGCGCACAACGACGGATTCCGGTTCCCCGACCCCTTGCTTGGTTCGATCGAGCGTTTGTTTGCCTGGCTGCGCTCGAATCGGTCGCGCCCCTTTGAGCCTCCACTACCTGCCACAAACGGCGGTGTGCCGTCGGAGATTGAACCTGCAACCTCAGGGAACACTCGAAGTGCTTGCTCCTGATCAGGTTGGCGGCCATCGCAAAGTCGATGGCGGGACCCCAATGGCTTGACACTGAAGGGTCGCGCAGCGTATTTTCCCTGCGCTTTCACACTTATTCCGTTCCCTTCAGGAGGATTTCCATGCCGCATCACAAGTCCGCGGCCAAGCGGGTCATCACCAACGAGAAGAGCCGCCAGCGCAACATCGCGGCCACCACGCGCCTGCGCAACTCCATCAAGTCGGTGCGCGCCGCCAAGACCCGTCCCGACGGCGATGCTGCATTGGCCACCACTGTGGCCGTGCTGGACCGCACTGCGTCCAAGGGCATCATCAAGCGGGAGACCGCAAGTCGTCAGAAGTCGCGCCTCGCCAAGCATGTCGCCAAGCTTCCCGCCTGACATGGAGCGGTGATGCGAGTGGCACTGGCTGCGCTGCTGCTGGCGGGCTATGTGACCGGAGCACCGGAGTGGGCCGTCTGCGCCAACGCACAGACGGCTTCGCTGTTCCAGGAAGTCGAGGTGCGTCGGCCGCCCAAGCGCTCGCACACCGCCTCGTGGCTCTCCGGCCTGGCGGGCATGGGGCTGATTGCAGCCTCCTTCCCCCTCGCCAACCGTGCCGACCAGCGGTACCACGAGTACCTCGCCGAGGTCGATGTCTCGCACATCGATGAACGCTTCCGCGACTCACAGCGAGCTGACCGGATCGCGAGTGGTTCACTGATCGCTGGCGAGGTGCTCCTCGTCTCGGGTGCATACCTGCGTTTCATTCGGCCCCGCGACAAATCGCGCGTGTCGATAGCCCTGTTGCCCTCGCGATGCGCCGTCTCGTACCGCTTCTAGCATTGCTCGTGTTGCTCGCTCCGGCGTGCACCCGGCGTGAACGCTCGAATCCGCTCGACCCCTCGAATCCAGTCACCGGCGGGCGCCCGGAGGGGTTCGATGCGATCGCTGGTTACTCAAGCGTCTCGTTGCGCTGGACTCCGCGTGCGGACCTCGCGATCGATGGCTTCCAGTTGTTCCGCCGGGCCGTGACCGACTCGGCTTTCATTCCGCTCGGTGGCCTCCAGCCCGCTTCGTCCCAGGGCTTCCTCGACTCCGGCACCCTGAACGGTCGCGACTACCGCTACCGGCTTCACTATGTGGTCGGCGGGCAACTCTCGGCCACCCCGGCCGAGGACATCGCCACGCCCGGACCGCTGCGGCCTTGGGTTTGCGATCCGGGCAACGGCGTTCTCGTGCGACTCTCGGCCGACGGGCGCGACATCGCCGCGCGCTACGATGTCGGCATCACGCCCTACGCGATCGCCGTTTCGATCGTCGATGGATCGGTGTGGGTGAGCGATCCGTTTTCGGGCCTGGCCCTCCGATTGGATCCCGTCTTCCTTCAAGGCGTCCAGATGGTGGGGTTGTCGCAACCGTTCCAGATCGCGCTCGATCAAGTCAACGCCAGTGCTTGGATCACCGATCTGACGGGAGCGCTCGGACACTATTTCCCCAACGGTCAACCCGCCACGCCCGGACGCATCGACTTGTTGCAGTCCCCTGGCGGAGTGGCCGTCAACGGCAACACTCGTGAACTATTCGTTTGCGAGACCGGTGGGAATCGGGTGCGGCGTTACAGCAACGATGGGACGCCGCTGGGCTCGGGTAATGTACCCGCCCCAAGTCGCGTCGCCATTGATTCTGTGACGCGCTTCGCCTGGGTCACTTCCCTGCCCACGGGTCGGGTCTATCAGCTCAACGAGGCGGCCCAGGTGCTCGACTCCCTCATCGGAGCGAGCGGCCCCATCGGCATCGCCGTCGACTCGCGTCGTCGCCGCATCTGGGTGGCGGATGCGGTCGGCAATCAGGTCATGGTATTCGACGCCGACTCGAAAATCATGGTGTTCCGGGTCACGGGTTTAGGTGAGCCGAAGGATGTCGACGTCGACCTCGCGACGGGAGATGCCTATGTGGTGGCCCGCGCCGAACGCAGCGTCGTGCACCTGAGCGCAAGCGGGGCGATCGTGGCACGAAGGACGGGCTTTTCGGACCCTTACGAATTGGGGCTGGATCCGGGCCAATAGCAGTGTAGCGCCTATTCCGGGATCTGCTCGGGGTCGAGCGTGCCCGAAGGAATCGCCGACCGGATCGACTCGGCAAGCTCGCGCGCCTGCACATCATTCTGCGCCGCGGTCCCGCCGAGCCGCAGGTAGATTCTGAGCGATTGGTATGCCTCCAGTGGGCGATCACGCTCAGCTTGCACCATGGCCCAGCGGTACCAGACGTTGGGATCCGCCGGCGCGAGCACCCGCGCCGCGAAGGCTTCGATCGCGCCGTCGGGATCGTGACGGTCCGAGATCAGCATGAGGTCGGCGGCCAAGCCATGGCCCGCAGCATCGAGGGGATGTTTCTGCATCGCCCGCATCGCAAGCGAACGTGCGGACAGGGTGTCTCCCGCTGCAAGCCGATCGAGCACCCCCTCGCGCCCCTCCGCCGGGCCCGGGGTCGGGGCATATCCTGCGCGCCCCAGTTCGACGTGAGCACCGGCGGTGTCGCCGAGTGCCATCAGCGTCCATGCACGCCAGTAGGACAGCCGCGGGGTCCACGGATGGCGCTCCTGGGCCAAGCCGAACGCATCCTGCGCAGCATCGATGTGATCGCTCGGGATCAGGCCGAAGGCGACGCGGAGCAACTGATCGGAACCAGGTTCCAGTTCCATGAGCGTGTCGGCCGAAGCAAGGAAGAACATCATGGGACCGGGTCGTATGGTCTGCTTTGATAACGCGTACATGTAGTACGCCCTCAGGCTGGTGTCACGGTATGCCCAGCGGATCAAGGGGCCATCCCCCCGTTGGAACGCGACATTGCCCGCGAGTCCGCCAAAATACAGCGTGCTTCCCGATGGCAGCCCCGGATGCGCGCGCCGGAGCGAACCCAGGTAACCCGCGGTCACGCGGTTGGAACGCTCGAGATAGGCCGCATTGATATGAGACGCCGTTGTCCAGGGATTCCGTCCCATCCCAAAGTCCGGCTGATTGCGCCCGTTCGCCGACCCGCATGCCAACACGGCGAACAGGATCGCCGCCAGCGCCACCGGAGCGCGCGCCACGAACAACCCCAACAACAATGCCACGCCGCAGATCGCGAACAGATAATAATAGGCGCTCCACAGGGACGTCACTGCCATGATGGGAATGACCGCGAGGGTGATCCACACCAGAGCGGTCATGTTCGCGCGACGGGCATCCTGCGACTCGGGCTCAGGCAGTGCTGGGTCTGGGGGTCTGTTCCATGTGATCAGCAAGGCCACGAGCGAGGCGACCACCGGCAACAGCGCCATCCAACCGAGCGGCCATTGTGCGAACCGATATGCCACCCATTCGGCACCAGGGATGACCTGCACCAGATGCACGAGCGAGGCGAGGGGGTTGTTCACAAGGTCGAACTCGACCTGGGCCCCTTGTGCGACCCTGCGGCCCGGCATCGCGAGGAAGCACAGTCCCCAGACGAGAATGGCGACCGCCATCGGCCAGGCCCGCTTCACCGCAACCAGCAATGGCTCACGGGCGCGCCGGTCCGCGACAATGGCGATCAAAGGGGTGAACAGTACGACTTCCTTGGACAGGACGGCGAACAGCATCGCCACCCCCGCCCACCGGCGGCGATTCGAGATGTGCAGCAGCAAAGCGGCGAGCGCTCCCAAGACTGACAGCAGTTCCTGGCTGCCGCACGCCCACCGCACCGGCACATCCGCGGCGTAATGCAACGCCACGAATGCCGCGGCGAAGATCGCGGCGCGGGCCCCCGCCAGTCGACGTACCAGCGCCCACAACAGTGCGACGACGCCGAGCAGCGTGACCAGATTGCCGACTCGGAATGCGTAGGGGGACTCGTGCGTGAGTCCGGCGATGATCCAGAAATACAGCTGGCGACTGACAGGCCGGAAAAAATTACTGAGGGGATCCGGCGCGATCAGGGCCCCCCACAGAGACCGACCGCGCACTTGATCGAGGAACAGATAGTCGTCGGCGAAGAATGCGGTGTGGAGTGCGGGCAGATACAGCACGACGGTCCCGACCAGCACGAGCGCCAGTGCGAGCCAGTGTGATGCGCGGATCGGGACGCGTGGTCCCATCAATAGTTGTACGCGATCGAGAACACCATGAGCGGGCGTCTCGACAGGATCGTTTGCAGGTCGCGCGACTCCCAGATCCAGTTCCAGCGAATCGCCGGGTAAGGCCCTCCCCCCAGGTACACGCCGAATCCGCCGACCGCGTGCTGACTCTGCGTATTGCCATCCCAGGCCCAGGCGGCATCCGTGAACACCGCTCCACTGATGGTGGGCAGCATCCATGGGGCAGGTACCGCCAGCACCAAACCGCTCAGCAATGGAAAGCGCAGTTCCTCCTGAAGCGTCACGGTCTGCAAGCCGGACAGCAGGCGGCGCTCCGGCACGCGAAGGCGCGAGGGCCCCCCGATGTAGAAGCGCTGCGCATCGCCGCCGAAGCTGCTCTGGGCCACGGCGCGGGTTGCGAAGACAATACGCCGCAGCGGCTGGCGATAGACCCGCAGGTCGGTGAACGCGGTCCCATAGTCGGCGATCCCAGTGGTCATGTCGCGCGTGTAGCCACCGGTGACATTGAAGCGGGTGCCCCCGACCGGACCGTCCCAGGTCCAGCGCGCATCATCGCGTACGAGACTGACGAAGTTGCTCACGAGGTCAACCGTGAGTGCTTCGCCGTTGCGGAGCTTGTGCTCGGTGGCGTGCCGGATCTGGATCGAACTCTCGATGCGAGTGAACCGATTGAACGGATAACTCGCGATGCCCAACAACCCCACGCGTTTTTCCCGCCTCAGCACATCGAAATCAGGGTCGTACAGGCGCGTCAGGCGGAACATGCCAATGCCATAGTTGAGCCGCTGGGATTGATTGAAGTAGGTGAGTCCTCCCTCCCACCCATCCCAGAAGTCGCCGAAATCCTCGGAGTCATTCGCGATCGCGAACAGGAACTGCTCGTTGCCCAAGACATCGCTGAATGCCAACGATCCGGCGCCCCCTCCACCGAATCCGGGATCGAATACGACGCCATTCTGCAACAGGTCGAGGCTCAGCCGCCGTTGATAGGGTTGTGCCGGATCACGAAAAGCGACATCGCTGAGCACGGGGCGGTTCGAGGGTGGCTCCTCGACCTCGATTCCGAGCGAATCGGGAGCGACCGCGATGCGATAGGTTCGGAAGGTGACCGCCTCCTGCGCGGTGAACAAGAGCGAGCGGCCGTCCCAGGTCCAATCCGGATCGCTCACCGGTCCCAACATGTAAGTGAGTCGGCGCGATTCGCGCGAGGGGCCGGAGGGCCGCACGAACAGGTCACTCGTGCCATGGCGAGTGGAGCGATAGGCGATCCACGCCCCATCGGGCGAAACGACGGGCTGCCGATCGGATCCATGCGGTGGGAAACTGATCTGCTCGGGCACGCCACCTGCCAAGGGTAGCCGGAAGATCGCCGTGGCCCCCCCGTAGTCCGCCCGATTCGATGCGAACACCACATAGCGGCCGTCGGGCGTGACGTCGGGGTCGAGGTCATCGAAGTCATCGCGAGTGAGGCGCGCCAATCGGGTGACCCCGGCTCTCCAGGTGGCGCGATACAGATCGCTGCGCCCGGAATAGTCCTGCGCGCTGAACACCACCGAAGAATCCCCGGGGGTGAAGACCGGATCGCTGATCGCAACCAGTTGTGGAAACTCCAAGGTGCGCTCGACCCGGCCGCTGCGGCTGTCGAGAATTGAGACGGCATCCCGCCCGCCTCGTTTGGCGGACAGGACGATCCGGCCCGAGCGCGAGACACCGGGCCGGTTCTGAAACAGGTGGAAGGATTCGAACATTGGAGTGCTGCCACTTCGCAGGAGCTTTCGCACCCGCGGATGTCCGCGCCCGTCGCGATCCGCAACCATGAGATCGACACTGCCATCGTCCACACCGAACCAGCAGTAGCGCACGGTGGTGTCGCTGTCAGCGGCGGCGGCCAGAGCGCGCGGGCCCAGGTTGAAACGGCTGGGCTGCGCCAGGCGGCGCGCCACATCGCGCGGACGATCGAGCGTTGCGATGGTGGGCATGTAACGTTTTTGGATGCTCTCGAACCACTCGTCGTCGACTTCGCGTAACGATCGGCCCATGGTGATGCGCCAAATGGTCTCGAAGTCCTCGGCCCGCCACAAATTCTCGAGCAGATCGAAGATCACATGCTCGCCGTAGTGATCCGCAAGCCAGAGCAGGAATGCCTGCCCTTCCTTGTACATTTCGACTGACCCGGTGATGGGTTCACTGCGGGTGATGGGATACGCGCGCCGATTGACCACCATGTCACGCAAGAGGCCTTCGGCATCGGCGTCCCAGGTGGTACCGCAATATTCGGCCAGCCCCTCGATCCACCACAGCGGCGGGAACGCGATCTGCGCCTTATGATTCTCGCGTTGCACCCGGGTAATCTTCTCGAGCATGTAGGCATGCGTCAGTTCATGACGCGTCACCCATCGCAACCGCGACCATGAGCCGTTGTGCGGGATCAGCACGCGCCCCTTGATCAGCTCGGTCAAGCCCCCAACCGACTCGGTGATCGCTTCCGGCGTCGCGTTGGTCTGCTGGAATAGATGATGCGTGGAATACAGCAACAGCGGAATGCGGTGCCGGAACTTCACCCGGAAGCGGCCGTCGAACTCGACCGCGGCGCTTTCGGCGAATGCGGTGATGCGCCGCGCGAGGCTCTCCTCCTCTGCGTAGTAGTGAACGCGCAGGTGGGGCGTCTCGAGCACCGCCCACTCGAGCGATTCGTAGTGGACCTTGTTCTTGCCAAAGGTCTGCGCGCCGGCCGGGACGGCCAGCAGCGTGAGAATCAGGAGCGGAGTGAGGCGAACGAGGCGCGCAAGGCGCATGTGGGTCCGGGCTCCAATGGAGAGGTTGGGCGTGTCATGTCCGTCCCGGTCCACGGACCAGATCGTGCATGGTGTACATCCCGGGCGCTGCCGTCGATAGGAATCTCGCCGCAGAAAGTGCTCCGTGCGCGAATGCCGCGCGGTCCTGGGCCACATGGCGCAACTCGATCCATTCCCCTTCTCCTGCCAACAATACCTGATGATCGCCCACCCACGTCCCACCGCGCACCGCATGCAACCCGATCTCGGCAGCCGGTCGCATGCCCACTGCCCCGGCGCGGCCATTCACGAGCGCATCTCGCGTCAGCCCTCGTGCGCCCAGCGCATCGTCCGCCAGTGTGAGTGCGGTTCCCGAGGGGCTGTCCTGCTTCATGCGGTGGTGCCGTTCCACGATCTCGATATCCCATGTGTTCGGGGCAGCTTCCAGTGCGGCCAGCAGCGCCCGCCGCAGCACCGCCACCCCGATGCTGAAGTTGCTGGCCCGGAATACGGCGACCCGCGTCGCCGCCGCTTGGAGTGCGGCTTCCTCATCGGCACCCAATCCAGTGGAACCCGAGACCAGCGCCGCACCCTTGGCGGCACAGAGTTCGGCCGCATGCCGGGCACCGGAGGGGCCGCTGAACTCGACCACCACCTGCCCAGGCCGCAGTGCCGAAGCCAGGTCAGTCGTCCATGCCCCTGCATCCGAAGCCAGGTTCGAAGACGGATCCACATGCGCGACCACTCGCAGGTCGGTAGCGCCTTGGGCAGCCAACGCCACCGCACGTCCCATGCGTCCGGCCGCGCCGTGCACCACCAACTCGATCACGCCTTGGTTCCAGTAGGCAATGCCGCACCCACCGCACGCGCCGCATCGAGGATGACCTTCTCGCTGGCCGGCTCGACAGGCAACAAAGGCAGACGCAATTCGTTCTGCAAGATTCCCAACTCGGAGAGCAGGAACTTGGCCGGAGCGGGATTGGACTCGATGAACGCTGCCTTGAAAATGGGGGTGAGTCGCTCGTGCAGTTGTCGCGCCTCCTCGAACCTCCCGGCACGCGCAGCGTCGGTCAGGGCGCGCATCTGTCGCGGCACCAATTGACCCACCACCGAGATGATCCCCGAGCCACCCACGGCGATGCACGCCAAGGTCAGCGAGTCATCGCCCGAGAGCAACGTGAAGCGCGTCTTCTGGCGCACCTGACTCATCTGGTCGACATCGCCCGAGGCTTCCTTGACCGCGACGATGTTCGGGACGTCCTGCACCAGGGCGAGCGTCTCGGGCTTGGTGTTCGTGCCCGTGCGGCCGGGAACGTTGTAGAGGATCACGGGAAGCTTCGTGCTGCTGGCCACCGCCCGAAAATGCGCGGCCTGCCCCTTGGGCGTGGGCTTGTTGTAGTAGGGCGTCACCAGCATGGCGCCATCCACGCCGATCTCCTCGGCCATTTTCGTGAGCGTGATGGACTGCGCGGTGTCGTTCGTGCCGGTGCCCGCCACCACCCAGACCCGACCCTTGGCGCGCTCCTTGACGAAGCGCCACAGTTCACGGCGTTCCTCGACCGTGCAGGTGGCCGCTTCGCCGGTGGACCCGCTCACCACCAACCCTTCGACCCCGCCCTCGACCATGTGCTCGATCAACCGAGCCGTGGCGTCCTGGTCGATCGCACCGTTTCGGAACGGCGTCACCATCGCGACCGATAGACCCTCGAACATGCTCTCTCCTTGGCGTCAGATCCCGGCCGGAACGCCAGCCGGCTCGCACCATTCGCCCGTGAATACCACCTCCGCAGGGCCGGTGAGTGTCGCCTCACGCCCCTGCGGTCCTGCATCGAATGAGACGACAAGGTCATCGCCGCCCGAAGTCCGTACCGTGATGGGTGCCGCCACCCCTTCGCTGACGGCCCAGAGCGCTGCGGCGATGGCGCCGCTGCCGCAGGCCAGTGTCTCACCCTCGACACCACGCTCCCAAGTGCGCATGGCGATGCGGCCGTCCTCACGTTTGACCACGTAGTCGACGTTCGCGCCCGGCGCACCGAAGCGCTCGTGATGGCGCAGCGCAGGCGACCAGAGCTCGAACGGCACGGCCTCCAGATGCTCGACAGGCAGCACGAAATGCGGCACGCCCGGGACCACGAAGCTCCCCGTGAACGACCGCCCTGCAGCTTCGAGGGTCATGCGCTGGGGCTCGCCCACTCCACCGAACCACAAGGCGATGCGACCATCACTCAACTCGCGGCCCCGCTTCACCCCCACGGCGGTACGAAAGGTCACACTCCCTTCGGCGCCAAGCCCGCGTTCGATCGCGAAGCGCGCGATACAACGCGCACCATTACCGCAGAAGTCCGCGGCGAGGCCATCACTGTTGAAGTAGCGCATGGCGAAGTCGTACTCGGGGTCGCACTCCATCAGCAGCACGCCATCCGCGCCAACGCCACGGCGGCGGTCGCATATCCGCGCGAACAGCCCGGTGGAGTCGCCGGGCAGGAATGCCTCGCGGTGGTCCACTACGACGAAGTCATTGGCCGCACCATGCATCTTGGTGAACGCGAAGCTCACGCTACTCCTCTGGCGCCGCAGCGCCTTGGGGCCGGTCGAGGCGGAAGACGACATTCTCGAGCACGCCACCTGGCGTGACGGTGATGCGGATCTCGGGGCTGGCCGGTTCGGTGTCCCGCTTCCACGCCTTGTTCCGGTCCAGATCGCGGAATGCTCGAACCGTGTAGGTCCCGGGATCGAACTTGAAATCAAAGCCGCCGCGATCAGGAACATCGTAAAGGAGCTTGCGCGTCGTGTCCCGTTCGGAAGTCACGATCAGCCGCAGTTGGCCGCCATCGCCCGCGACCGAATCCTGGATCGCGCCTTGGAAGCGACCGGGGGCCTTGGGATTGACCACCTTGAGGGTCAGCCCCGATGCGACCGGCACCTGCGTCGAGATCGTCAGTGTGGTTTCAGCCGGCGCCAGCACGTCGGAGCCGGGTTCGAATGACCGATTGTGATTGAGATCGGCGAACGCCCAGACTCGGTAGCGCCCGGGCTTGAGCCCACTGATGCGGAACGCGCCATTGTCGTCCGCGAGACCCACCGCCTCGAAATCCCGCGCGGTGCTGTCAGGTGCGAGGGTATCGGGGTAGCACCACAGGTAGGTGCCGGGGACCGCGAACCCGACCGCCTGCACCTTGCCCTCGATGATGCCGGGTGGGAATCGGGCGGCCGTGGTGAACACGACCGTACGACCTTGTTTGAGCCCGTTCCCGTGCCGATCACGCGCGCCCAGACCCACGAACATCGTGTAGACCTGCTCAGGCTGGAGCGAGTCCGCAAGCACCAGCGTCAGGGTGCGACCGCTCCAGCGTCGTTGGCGGATATCCACCTTGGGCGCGATCTCCACCGCGTCGCCCGCCGTGCGCGGCTCCATGCCTTCGCTGAACGTGAGCGTCAGCCGCGTCCTGGGTGCCACGGCCGCCGCGCCGGAATCCGGCGTGACCGACAGGATGGTCGGCGGGTCCAGATCGGGCGGCCCTCCCGAGGGCGGCCCCTTCTTGGCGCAACTCGGCGTGCCCGCCGCAATCGCGACGGCACACGCCAGCACCCAGACCTCACGCGCGCGGATGGGCCTGATCATACGCCTGCTTGAGCCGCGTCCGCGTGACATGGGTGTACACCTGCGTGCTGGCAAGGGAGGCGTGCCCGAGTAGTTCCTGGATCGCGCGCAGGTCGGCCCCGGCATCGAGCAAGTGGCTGGCGAAGGAGTGCCGCAGGGCATGCGGGGTGACGCCAAGGCCACCCGCGACCTGAGCCAAGCGCTTGGTCACCACGCGCTGGACGGTGCGACCCGACAGCCGCCCCCCGCGACCGCGAAACAGGGGTTCATCACGCGCCCCCGCCGTGCGCCCTTCCGCTGTCAGATAGGCGTCGAGAGCCGCAAGTGCGCGGGCGCCGACAGGGGCGATCCGTTCCTTACGCCCCTTGCCGCGCACTCGCAACAACTGTGCCCCACGATCCAGGTCCCCGCGGTCCATCCCCACCAACTCCGACAGTCGCAAGCCCGCCGAGTAGGTCATCTCGAGGAGCGCGCGGTCACGCGCAGCGGTCGGATCGGTGGCCGCACCAAGTTGATCAAGCGCAAGGTTCAGGTCGATGCTCTGCAATGTACGCGGCAGTCGTCTGGGCCGCCGCGGGAACGGCAGGCTGCGCGCGGGACAGGAAGTCAGGACGCCGCGACGCACCAGGAACCGCCCGAAGCTGCGCCACGCCGCCAGCGCGCGCGCGGTGCTCGTGGCGGCATGTCCGGTGCGATACAGATCCCGCAAGACCCGCTCGAGCAATCTCTGATCCCACTCGCTCGGGGCAACCGAACGCTGCAGCCGAGGCGCCAAACCCGCCTCCAGCTCCTCGGCTTCGGTCGGCTTCACGGCCACCGCCAAAGCGAATGCCCGCTCGATGTCACGCCGATAAGCCGCCAGGGTGTGAGGCGAGAATCGGCGAGCCGATTTCAGCTCACCGAGGAAGCTCTCGAGTGCGTCACGCACCGACCGGCTCGAGTGGGAACTTCGTCTTGCACACCGGGCACTGCAGCGACACCCCGGACTTGCTCACCTTCTCGACCAGGTACTCCGAGTCGCCGTTCGGGCATGGCATGGGACGCGGTCTGTCCCAGAGTGCGAAGTCGCATTGCGGATAGCGCGTGCACGAGAAGAAGATCTTGCCCTTGCGGCTCTTCTTTTCGGCGATCTCGCCCTCGCCACACTTGGGACATTTGACGCCCAATGTGAAGGGCTTGGTGAACTTGCAATTCGGCCGACGTTCGCAATGGATGTAGCGTCCGTACGGGCCCTGCCGGGCCACCAGTCCAGCGGCACAGTCAGGACAGACACCCTCGACCGGCACCGGTAGCTCGCTCTTGTCCAGCGGCTGCGTGTACTTGCACTCCGGATAGCCCGGGCAGGCGAGGAAGGCGCCATTGCGGCCGAATTTCTTGACCAGCTGGTGCAGTGCGCACGAAGGGCAGATGATGTCGGTCTTCTGCTGCAGGCTCGCCTTGATCTCCTTGGCCTTGCCCTTGGCGTTCTCCAGGTCCCGCGACAGTGGCGCCCACAGGTCGCCCACGACCCGTTGCCACTCGCGCTTGCCCTCTTCGACCTCGTCGAGGTTCGCTTCCATTCCGGCGGTGAACTCGACATTGAACACATCGGGGAAAGTATCGACGAGCAGCTTGGTCACCAAGCGGCCCAGGTCACTGGGCTTGAGCGACCGGCCCTCGCGCGAGATGTAATCACGCTTGGTGATCGTGCTCACGATCGTGGCGTAGGTACTGGGTCGACCGATGTTCTGGGCCTCCAGCTCTTTGATGAGCGAGGCGTCGGTATAGCGCGGAGGCGGCGTGGTGAAATGTTGCGAAGGGCGCAATGAGGACTCGTCCTCATCGCTTACGGGATCGCCCGCCAGCGTCAGGGCCCAGCCCTCCTGAAGCTCGGGCAGGCGGCTCTCCTCGGCTTCGTCGTCCTCGTCACGGCCGTACACCTTGAGCCAGCCTGGAAAACGCAGAACGCTGCCCGAGGCACGCAGGCCCAGCCGGCCCGCTTCGATGTCCACCGTGGTCATGTCGTACTCGGCCGGCGTGGACTGCGACGCGACCGCGCGCTTCCAGATGAGGTCGTACAGTTTGTACTGCTCATCCGTCAGGTATGCGCGCAAGGATTCCGGAGTGCGTTCGATGCTCGCTGGGCGGATGGCCTCGTGCGCTTCCTGGGCGCCCTTCTTGCTTTTGAAGAAGTTCGGCTTCTCGGGCACGTAGGCCTCGCCATACTCCTTGCCCAACCAGGTACGAATCTCCGCAAGCGCCTCGTTGGAGAGGCGCGGCGCGTCCGTACGCATATAAGTGATCAAGCCGACGCTTCCCTCGCCCTTGATCTCGATGCCTTCATAAAGTTTCTGCGCGACCTGCATGGTTCGCTGACTGGTGAAGCCATAACGATTGCTGGCAGTCTGCTGCAGCGTGCTGGTGATGAACGGAGGCACGGCTCCTTTCTTGCGAGGCTTGACCTCGATATTCGAGATGCGCGCCGTTGCCGCCTTGAGCTCCACGGCAAGCGATTCGGCGCGCGCGCCCGCATCACTACCCCGCAGTTGGCCACTTTCGAGTTTCTCATCGCCGACCCGCACGAGGCGCGCCGTGAAGCGATCCTTTGAAGGGGCCTCGTAATCGACCTCGAGGGTCCAATATTCCTCGGGCAGGAACGCGTCGATTTCATCCTCGCGTTCACAGATCAAGCGCAGTGCCACACTCTGCACCCGTCCGGCCGAGAGTCCATACTTGACCGTGCTCCAGACGAACGGACTGACCTTGTACCCCACCAGCCGGTCCAATACGCGACGAGCCTGCTGGGCGTTGACCAGGTTCATGTCGAGTTGGCGTGGGTGCAGCAATGCCTCGCTGACGGCGCGTTGCGTGATCTCGTTGAACGTGAGGCGCAAGAGCGGGCGGTTGGTGCTCTTGAGCACCGTGGCCAGGTGCCAGGCAATGGCCTCGCCCTCGCGGTCCGGATCGGGAGCGAGATAGATGGTCGCGGCACGCTTGGCAGCCGCCCGGATTTTGCCAAGCGCCTGGTTCTTGGTGCGGATAGGCACATACTCGGGTTCGAAGTTGTTGTCGACGTCGACTCCGAGCTGGCTTTTGGGCAGGTCCATGACGTGACCGTTGGAGGCCAGCACCATGAAATCCTTGCCGAGGAATTTGTTCAGGGTCTTGGATTTGGTCGGCGACTCGACAATCACCAGATTCTTGCCGTCCGCTTTGCTGCCTATCGCTTCGTCGAGAGCAGCCTCATCGAGTTCTACGTGGTCGCCTTCGGGCCGGACTTTCCCGGCACGGGCGGCCTTCCTGCGCACGGCGGGGGCGGCGGCGCCTGGCTTGAGCGCAGCCTTGCGCGCCACCTTGGGCGCTTTCGGCTTTGGCGCCGACTTCTTTTTGGCACCGCCCTTGGCGGCCACCTTAGTGCGCGAGTTCGCTGTCGCCATGCGAAGCCTCTCCTGCGTTGCCACTGTCCTCGACCTCGATCGCGACCCGCGACGCCACCTCGCGCGCGAGCTCGACGCTCACCGGCCTCATACCGCTTCCGGTCAGCAAGTCCAACACCCGCTCAAACTGCTCAGAGTCGAGGTTGCCCTGTCGGCGTTGGTCGAGCAGATAGCCCCACGCTTCCGTGCTCAGGGAGTCCCGCTCCTCGGCGCTCAGAACGCGAGCCGCCCGCTTACCCGGGGCGCCCGCGATCCAGCCCATGGGCATTCCCCCGCCCCCCAGGCTGCGGATCGCGAGAATCGCTGATTGCAGATCATCACTGGAGTAGCCGTCCTCCTCCATTGCTTCACCCAGGGTCTCGAGGGCCATTTCGTCGCCATCGAGAAATTCGTCGAGCTTTTCCGCGATCATGCGCAATAACCTCTGCGCCGACTCGTTCCACGCGCGATCGCTCATGAGACCTCCGTCCCTTCATCGATGGGCTGGTGGCACTTCTTGTATTTCTTGCCGCTGCCGCACCAGCATGGATCATTGCGCCCGACTTCCGGCCGCTGGCGTTGCGGATCCACTGCTCGAAGGGTCTGCTGCGCGGGCGCCGGGGCGGGCCCACCCGCAACGGCCTCGCCGTTTCCGGACGGGGCGCCACTGAACGCCTCGGCCTCGGCGTGCTGCGCCACCATATGGCGCGGGGCATGCGGTTGTTCAGCAATCACCTGCTGGGCGGCCTGGGGTGCCAGCTGCACACGGAAGAAGCGTTTCACGAGCTCTTCACGGACCTCGTTCATCATCGACTCGAACAGTCCGAAGGCTTCCTTCTTGTACTCGACCAGAGGGTCGCGCTGGCCGTAAGCGCGCAACCCGATACCACCCTTGAGATGGTCCAACTCGTGCAGGTGCTCGCGCCACTTCTCGTCGATCGTGAACAGGTACAAGTGCTTCTCCAGCTCTCGCGTCACCTCGGGTGTGAACTCATGCTCTCTCGCCCGGTAGGCCTTCTCGGCGATTCCGGCCGCACGCTCGCGCAGCTCCTCGACGTTGGGGGTGCGCAGCGAGTTCTCGTCCACGATGGTCATAAGCATCAGCGACATCTCGTCCGCAAGCCCGCGCAGGTTCCACTCTTCGGGGTGCACACGACCATCCCCGAGCGCGACCTCGACCCGGTCGGCCATCAGGTCCTCGATGTCCTCGATCACCCGCGCGCTGATGTCCTCGCTCGTCAGCGCTTCATTACGCTGGCGATAGACTTCCTCGCGCTGCTTGTTCATGACGTTGTCGTACTCCAACAGGTGCTTGCGGATATCGAAGTTGTGCGCCTCGACACGCTTCTGCGCGCGTGAGATCGCCGAGGTCACCATGCCGTGCTCGATGACCTCGCCCTCCTGCACCCCCATCCGCTGCATGAGCGCACTGATACGCTCGCTGCCGAACAAGCGCATGAGGTCGTCCTCGAGCGACAAGTAGAACCGAGATGCTCCGGGATCGCCCTGACGGCCGGCACGGCCGCGCAGCTGTCGGTCGATACGCCGCGATTCATGGCGCTCGGTTCCCAGGATGAACAGGCCGCCCACATCCGCGAC
>JBDSKE010000083.1:0-2794 GCA_039917105.1 Candidatus Eiseniibacteriota bacterium
AAGAACAAGCGCAAGAAGACCGGGAACACGGTGGTCGCCAAGGCTGATCAGGCCCGCGTCCTTCGCATGCTGGGCCAGCGCTGACCCGACCCTGAACCGCTCATCTCCCGAAGCGCAGCACGCCTGAAGCGGCGCGCGCGGGGGCCAGGAGGATAGAGAAGATGCCTCGTTCAAAAACCGTAGTCCCCGGACGTGCACGCCGCAAGAAGATCCTGAAGGCTGCCAAGGGCAACTTCAGCGGCCGTCGCAAGCTCTACAAGAGTGCATTGCAGACGGTCCAGCGCGCAGGCCAGTTCGCCTACGAGCACCGTCGACTCAAGAAGCGGGATTTCCGCGCACTGTGGATCACGCGTATCAACGCGGCGGCACGCCTGAACGGCTTGACCTACAGCACGCTCATCGCGGGCCTCAAGAAGGCCAACATCGAGGTGAACCGCAAGCTCCTCGCGGATCTCGCCGTGCATGATGCCGGCGCGTTCACGTCGTTGGCGGAGGCTGCGAAGTCGGCGACGGCGTGAGCCGATGAACGACTCACTGCTCCTTGGGATCGATAGTCACTGGAGCGCGGCCGATCCGGCCGCGCTCACTCCCGATCACGCCGCACGGTTGGCCGAGCTCGAATCGCTCGACCCCGCACTCGCGACACTCTATCGACGGGGCGCTGAAGTGTTGGCCGGCGCGAACGATGATCAGGCATTGCGCGAGCGACACACGGTGCTGCTGGGTCGCGAGCGCGGAGTGCTCACTCTGGCGCTCGCCGACATGCCGACGCTATCGGTCGAGGTGCGCAAAAGCCGGGGCAAGGGCTTGAACCTGGTGAAACGATTCCTCACCGAGGTGCATGATGCCCGGCGCGAGTCATTGGCCCTAGCGCGCGAAACCAGCGACGCGATCGATGTGACGTTGCCGGGGCGCCGCCCCTGGATTGGCCGACCGCACGTGCTGGCTCAGGTGCGCGATGACCTGCTCGACCTGTTCCACGGACTTGGCTTCAGCGTCTACACGAGTCCCGAGGTCGAACTCGACTCGTACAACTTCGGCAAGCTCAACTTCACGCCCGACCATCCGGCGCGCGACGCGCACGACACCTACTTCGTCACTCCCGAGGTGGTGCTGCGCACGCACACATCGCCCGGTTGGGTGCGTGCCATGGAGGAGCGCAAACCGCCACTGAGGCTGGTGTTCCCAGGGCGCGTCTATCGCGCCGAGGCCGTCGATGCGAGTCACATGGACCAATTCCACCAGATTGATGGCTTGTATCTGGACAAGAATGTCTCGATGGCCGACCTGAAGGCCACACTCAACACGTTCGCGCGCGCGATCTATCGCAGCGACCTGCCGACGCGGATCATTCCGATCTACTTCCCGTTCGTGGAGCCCGGCGTGCAGATGGATGTGCAGTGTGTGAACTGCGCAGGATCAGGCCGGGTGAAGGGCAACGAGGAAGAGAAGCGCTGCCCGGTGTGCAAGGGTACTCGTTGGGTCGAGGTGCTGGGCGCCGGCATGGTGCATCCCAACGTGCTGCGCGCAGTGGGTTATGACCCCGAGGAAGTCACGGGCTTCGCTTTCGGCATGGGCCTGGAGCGCATCGCCATGGGACGTTACGGCATCCCCGAGATCCGTCTATTCCTCGAGAACGACCTCCGCTTCCTGAACCAGTTCTAGCCAAGGACACCATTCGCATGAAGCTGCCGATCTCCTGGTTACGTGAGTGGGTCGACGTGACGGCATCGCCCGAAGCAATCGCTGAGGCGCTCACCACGCGTGGCTTCTATGTCGAAGGAATCGAGGCACACGGCCGCCGTTATCCCGGTATCGTGGCGGCACGCGTGCTCGAAGCCGAGAAGCATCCCAACGCCGATAAGCTCAAGCTGTGCCGGATCGATGGCGGCGGCGAGGAGTTGCGCGTGGTCTGCGGCGCGCCCAATGTGGTGGCTGGCATGATTGTTCCGCTCGCAACGCTGGGTACCATCATGCCCAACGGCCTCGAGATCAAGCGTGCGAAGATCCGCGGCGAGGAGTCGCAAGGCATGCTGTGCTCGGCCCGGGAGTTGGGCCTGTCCGAGGATCACTCGGGCATCCTGGAACTCACCGAGTTGTTCCCCGCGGCCAGCCTCGTACCCGGCACTCCGATCGACCTGCTCATGCCCGAGCCCGATGCGGTGCTCGAAATCGAGGTGCCGTTCAACCGGCCCGACGGCATGGGCGTGCTTGGGCTGGCGCGCGAGGTGAAAGCGGCGCTCGGCGGGAAGTGGACCGCCAGTGCCGTGGCGCTACTGGCCGCCAGGGCAACCGCGGGCGCGGACTTTGACCTCGAACTCGAGGACGCCGAGGGTTGCCCGAGCTACTTCGCGCAGGTGGTGGAACATGTCCGCATCGGCCCTTCGCCTTCGTGGCTCGTGAAGAAGCTCGAGGCCATGGGGCAACGCAGCATCAACAATGTGGTCGATCTCACCAACTTGATCCTGTTCGAGTTCGGCCAGCCCCTGCACGCCTTCGACCTCGACAGGCTCGAGGGGCCAGCGATCCGCGTCCGCAACGCCGCTCTGGGCGAGCGCATCACCACGCTCGATGGCAAAGATCGCGAACTGGCGCCCGACATGCTGGTGATCGCCGATGGCGCCAGGCCCATTGCTATCGCGGGGGTGATGGGCGGCGCCGATTCCGAGGTGACCGAGAGCACCACCACGATGCTGCTCGAGTGCGCGTGGTTCGCTCCACAGCGCGTGCGGCGCTGCGCCAAGGCGCTCGGTCTCTCGAGCGAAGCCAGCAAGCGCTACGAGCGCGGCGTGGA
>JBDSKE010000084.1:0-4730 GCA_039917105.1 Candidatus Eiseniibacteriota bacterium
ACACTTGCAGGACTTCGTCGTCTGGGCCACCGGTCAAGTGATATCCCCACCGGGCTGGTCCTTGGTCCTGTTCGTGCTTCTGGTCCTCCCAGGATGCTCGAAACCGGATTCTCCCAATCAGGTGGAAGATTCTCCCGACAGTGGGCGTATCACACTCGTCGTGGCACCCGAGTTGCGTGTTCTGATGGTCAAGGAAGTCGAGTCCTTCATGGCCTTATATCCCAAGGCCACGATCGAACTGAGGACCGGACGTTCGCGCGAGGCGGTCGGAGAGCTTTTCGGCGGACGCGCAGACCTCATCGCGGTCGCGAGGGACCTTGAGGCGGAGGAACGCAGCGTGGCAGTCCAAGGGGGTATCGAACTGGACGGTTATCGATTCGCTCGTGACGGCATCTGCATGATCGTGAACGAGACGAGCCATATCGAGAACCTTGCGGTCGAGGAGATCCGCCGCATCTACCGCGGCGAAGTCGTGCAATGGGCTCCGCTGGGCGGGGACGGCCGCGTGGTCCCTGTGGTCCAGCCGCTCGACAGTGACCCTGCGCGCGCATTCGTGCAGCAGGTGCTCGAGGAGCAGTCCATCACAACCCCCTCCCAGACTGTCGCGGATGATTCTGCAGCTGTGGCATTCGTGGCACACACGGCCGGTGCAATCGCGTATGTCTCACTGTCTGCCGCGGGCGCCAAGGGAGTCCGGGTGCTCAAGGTGGCGCCTGTGATCGGCTTGCCATACCGGTCCCCGGATGCCGAATCGGTTTATCAAGGCAATTATCCGCTCACGCGTTACTGCAATCTCTATGTCCGGACCAAGGGCGCTCCGCTGGCGGGTGGATTCGTCACCTATGTCACCAGCCGCCCCGGCCAGATATTCGTGCACGAATCCGGCTTGGTTCCCACTGCCGTGCCGGTCCGTTTCGTGCGGCGCTCCCCGTTGATAAGCACCCACTGACAGGAGTGAGGAATCTCACGCCATGAACGCCAATCTCCGAATCCGACCTACTGCGGTCCCCCGCGCGATCGGCGCGTTCGTCGCTTTGTTCCTTTTCGCTCTGGCCCTTCCGGTGCAGGCGGACGACCTCAAGGATGCCCGCACCGCCTTCGCAGCTGGGCAGCTCGATGTCGCGATGCAGCGCTTCGAGCGAGCGGCCTCGCAAGGCTATGCCGAGGGGCGCGCCGGCGTGGGCCAGGTCCTGCTGCGCAAGCGACAGCTGGTCAAGGCGCAAGAGGCCTTCGAACTCGCCATCAAGATGGACGCCAACCTGGCCATGGGCCATTACGGGGTCGGCGAGGTGCTCCGCCGCCAAGGGGATTGCGCGAGTGCGTTGCCCCATCTGCAGCGCGCGGTCGAACTGGACCGCAAGTACCCCGACGCTGCGCTCGCGCTCGGGGATTGTCTCGTACAGCTCGGTCGGCACAATGATGCGTTGGGCGTCCTCAATCCGGGACTGAACTGGGGCGCCAAGGCGCGTCCGCGCTTTCTGGTTGCGCTTGGGAATGCTGAGATGGCCCGCGACTCGCTCCGGGATGCCGGCATCTATTTCACGCAGGCACAACAGGCGGCTCCGGACGATCCCATCACCAACCGTGCTTTGGGCGAGTTCTATGTCAAGCGGGGCATCGGTGGGCTGGCCGTGGACAATCTTCAGCGCGCCGTCTCTCTCGATACCACGGATGCAGAGTTGCGGCATGCGCTCGGACAGGCGTTCTACTACGACCAGCGCTACAACGAAGCGCTCGAGCAGTTCAAGCGCGTTGCCGAGATGGATCCCGAATTCCCTGCGGGACAGTTATCCCTGGGCAATCTGTACTACCTGTCCGGTCCAGCCGATGCGCGTCGTTATGCGGACGCACGACCCTACCTGGAAAAGTACACCCAGATGATGCCGAAGGACGCCAAGGGCTGGAGTCTGCTCGGGCGCGACTACTACTTCCTCAAGATGAAGGATGAGTCCGTCACCGCATTGTCGACCGCCGTCTCGCTGGGGGATAAGAGCAAGGAGGCCTATCGCATCCTGGGCCGCGCCTACGTCGACAAGAAGGACTGGGCCCGAGCACTCGAGGCCTACTCCAAGGCTGACCTCGAAAGCGCGGACGCCTTCCGCATCGCCCAGGTCCATGCCATCCTGGGCAACTTCACCGCGGCGGACTCGGTCTACGCCGGGATGGTCGAGAAGGATTCCACCTCCAGTGAGGCGAAGGTCGCACTGGTGGAGTGGGGCAAGCTGAAGTACCGCCAGAAGGACTACCCGGGGGCTATCGCGGCCTTCCAGCGACGATTGGCGCTTGACCCAAACTCCGACGAGGCTTACTACTACACGGGATTGTCCAATAAGGAGTTGAAGCAGATTCCCCAGGCTCTGGCAGCGCTGCGGCAGTCCACGGCGTTGGCCCCGACCAAGGCGGATCGATTCTTCTGGCTGGGCATGACGCTGGTGCAGGCCGACTCGATCAATGCTTCGGACGTGGCATTCACCCAGGTCACGGTGTTGGATTCTGCCAGCAAGAACACCGCGGTTGCATTCCAGCAGTTGGGTTTCCATCAGCTACTGAACAAGAACTGGAGTGGTGCGGTCGTGCAACTCGAGCGCTCCATCCAGATCGATGACAAGAATGTCGCGACGCTCGTGTGGCTGGGGCAGGCGTACCAGAACTCGGGCAACAAGACCAAGGCGATCGAGACCTACCGCAAAGTGCTGGCTCTCCAGCCAGGCCAACAGGATGCGGTGAAGGGTCTCAAGTTGCTCGGTGTCTGACACGCAGGGACTCGAGACCCTGGTGGGATCATCGTCGAGCTCCGGTGCACGCACCGGACAGGGAGGACTGGGATGGCATCGCTGAAGAGTCGCGTGGTCGGTACGGTCACGATCCTCGCGCCCAAGGGTTATCTCACCGGTGGTGACGAAACGGATGAGCTACAGAAGGCCATCCAGACGCTGGGGGATGACGGGAACAAGCACCTGGTCATCAACCTGAGCGATACCCAGCATCTGAACTCCACAGCCTTGGGCGTGCTCATCTCGGCACACTCGAACTATGTTCGCCGCGGCGGCCATATGAAGCTCTGCGCAGTCGACAAGCGGATCGAGAATATCTTCGTCATCACGAAGCTTTCGCTCGTGTTCGACGTGTATCCCACCGAGGAGCAGGCGATCGCCAGTTTTGCGGAGAGCGAACAGGTCTGATCCCCGGACTTTCGAGGAGGCAGCCATGGCCGTGAAGCGAAAGGAAGTCCGGAGCATCGTCGTCCTGGGCGTCAAAGGTCGGTTCTACGGGGACCGCGAGACAGATGAACTCGAGAAGGCGATCATGGACGAGGCGGCAGCAGGGAATCAGCGACTTGTGCTGGAGATGGCAGAGTGCGAAGCCTTGAATTCTGTTGCTTTGGGTGTGCTGATGCGTGGCTTCGCGAACTACAAGAGCCGCGGCGGCGAGATCAAGCTGTCCAGCCTGGGCAAGCGATTGAAGGATCTGTTCACCATGACCAGGCTGATCATGGTCTTCGATCACCACGACACCGAGGAGCAGGCCATCGCGGCGTTCGCGGTAAGCGTGGAGTAGGAAGCGCCGAGTGGGGGCATCAGCCCACCACATGATTACTTCAAGACGTCGCCCCGGATGAGGCGGCGCCTGCTGAAAGACGGAGGACATCCATCTCATGAATCGTTATCTGGTGCCCTTGGGCTTCTTGGTTTCCGCAGTGGTGTCCTATCTCATCTGGGCGAACATGCAGCTGTTCATCGGTGACTTCGGCAACGAGATCAAGAAGGCTGGTCCGCTCGTCGCCATTCTCATCTGGCTCCTCATCCTGCAAGTCTCTTTCGTGATCGAGCGTCTTTGGAGCCTGAAAAAAGCACAGGGGACGGGGTCCCTGCCCGACTTCCTCAATGGCGTCCGCAAGAAGCTGCATACGGGTGACCTCGAGGGCGCGATTCAATTGTGCGGGAAGCAGCGCGGTTCCGCTGCCAACGTCATGCGTGCCGGACTTGACCGCTACATGAATCTGCGTCACGAGAATGTCCCCAAGGACAAGATCGTCGCCGAGACCCAGCAGGCGATCCAGGAGGCCAGCGGGATGGAAACCCCGTTGCTTGAGCGCAACCTGATCGCCCTGTCGACCATCGCGTCGATCGGCACCATGGTCGGTTTGCTCGGCACCACCGTCGGCATGATCCGCTCGTTCGCCGCGCTCGGCCAGTCGGGTGCTGTCGACGCGAGCAAGCTGGCGGTCGGTATCTCCGAAGCGCTTGTGAACACGGCGGGCGGTCTGCTCGTCGCCATCATCGGCATCGTCATGTACAACGTCTTCGTGACGCGTGTCGATTCCTTCAATTATATGATCGACGAGGCGTCGTACGAGGTGCTTCAGCTCCTCACGGCGTCGGCGGCCGACAAGAAGTGAGATAGGGCGGAACGCTCATGCGCAAGCAGAGACGTCGTATCGGCATCAGTATCGACATGACACCCATGGTCGATATCGCCTTCCTACTCCTGATCTTCTTTATGACCACGACGCAGTTCAAGCCGCCGGAGAAGGACAAGATCACCCTTCCCGAATCGTCTTCGCCCGCGAAGTCGCCGGAGTCGGGAATCATCACCATCTCGATCACGGCAGCACCAACCGTGAAGGTCATCTACCGCAAGAACGGGGAAGAAGTGACGCAGGAAATCAACCCTGCAACGCTTCAGACCGACCTCGGCGTGGCGCTCAAGACCGCGCGCGCGGCAAGCCC
>JBDSKE010000085.1:0-6734 GCA_039917105.1 Candidatus Eiseniibacteriota bacterium
GGCGTTCTCCGCGGTCAGGTGCGGGGCGAGCATGAGCACGGCGGTCAGGTGCAGCCGACCCTGGGCGATGGCGGGGATGATGGCGGGGAACCTTCGAGCTGCGCGGGCCACCTGGATGCGCTTGTACGCGGTGTCCTCGGACATGTGCAGGTCGTGCACGCAGAACAGGTACATGGACGAGTACCCTTCGGCCACATACAGCGCGCGTGCATCGACCTCGGCGATGAGATCGAGCAGTTGCGCGGTGCTCTCGTTCGACTTCGCGGCGGCGGTTCTCAGTTCGCGCATGACGACGTGGTCGGGGGCGAGCGTGAGGGAGTGCGTGTTCATGGCATCCATCCGCGGGGGCGGGTCGCGGGGGCGGTGATTCAGCCCGCGATACATATCACGCGACATTTCGAAGCCCGTGCGTGCCCACCATGCGCTGAATACGCGTCACCGCGAGAACTTTCCGCGAAGCAGTGCTCGCAGCCCAGCCGCACGCCAGTGGCGCGCACTGGCGGGCGCAACCATGACAGGGCAGCGATCCGAAGTAGGCGCGCCGCAATCAGCCGTCAAGCGGAAAAATCGTGACGGAGCCTGCGCGGGTTCCGCAGGTCACCGAACAGTCACATGGCCGTCGCCTGACAAGATTCCCTGATGGCATTGCCAGAATCGCTCGCGTTACTCTGGACGTGTTCCTCTGGCCGAGGCGGCGGATTAGGACCGGGTGCGAGGTGACCATGCCTGTGCGTAGCTTCAAGACGGTTGCCATTTCCAAGCTGGCCACAGCTTGTTGCGTTCTTGCGCTTCTGTCGTGCGTTCGCTCCCCACTGGCGCCAGAGGGCCGGCTGCAGGTCTACGTGTCAGAGAATGGCGCCGGCCCGGCACCGGGCAAGAGGATCGAGATCCAGGGAACGTCGCTCAGCCAAACCACGGACAAGAATGGCCTGGCCTTGTTCACCATGCGCCCGGGAAATTACGTGGTGCGGGCCTATGAGATCGGTACACCCGGTCCAGGGTTTCCCTTCGTCGAGCAGAGCGTCGAGGTCGTGTCTGCTCGAACGAGCCAAGCGCGCTTCACCGACTGTACGATGTGCGATTCGCCATCCAGGTAGACCACGCCCGATGCCGAATCGACTGACACGATTCAGAACACCACGCTGACCTGCAACGACCCATTGCGCGTCGCCGCCGGCACAAGGTGCGGCACCAGGTCACCGTTGGCGTCGTAGTCCAGGTAGCCACTGGTCTCGTAGCGCCGGTCGAACACATTGTTCAGGCGTAGCGTCACGCTGATGTTGCTGCCGCCCACGTGACGCGCGCCGCCGGCGAGCAGGTCGAGCACCGTGCGGGGCGCGATGCTGTTGGCCTTGCTCTCGGTGTTATCCACATAGATGCGGCCGGTGTACTGGGCCGCCGCGCCCAATTCGAGCGCGTTCCAAATGACGCGCCCCGATGCGTTCGCCATGCTCGCGGGAAAGAAGCCGAGCGCCTTGCCGTCGTACGACACCTCGTCGGCGGGGGTGGGGCCATACTGCTCGCGGTACTTCACGAAATGCTGTTCGAGTAGCGTGGCGTTGGCGGTCCATTCTGTTGCGAATGCGCCCAACAAAGGTGTGGCCCGCGTGCTCAGCTCAATGCCCTGGTGCAGCGATCGCGCGGCGTTGCCCAGGATCGAGTAGCCCAGGTCAGTGTTGAACTGGCCTGCGTAGACCAGTTCATCACGAAAATCCATGCGGAAGATATTTGCGTTCACACTGGCGTTTGCACCATTCCATCCACCGCCCAACTCCACATGGTTCACATGCTCGGGTCGGATGAGCGGGTCCTCGTACACGCCCGCCGCCACATCCACGCGCCGGTAGAGCGGTACGCTGCCCACGCCCTCGGCGTCGTACAGGTCGCGGAACGCCGGCTCTCGGCTGGCGTAGGCATAGCTTGCGAATGCGTTCCACGCCGGTCTCGGGCTCCACGACACGCCAAGTCGTGGCAGTGCGAAGTCGTACGATTGGTCGAACGCAATGCCGTCGTAACGATCCCCCCTCATGGCGTATCCCTGATGGCGCCACGCCAGGTCGCCGGTCACGCGCACGGTGGACAAGGCATCGAATTCCTCGCGCACGAACAAACCCGTGGACAGCGTGCGCGGATGGTAATCGTAATAGCTCGCCGCGGGCGTGAAGTCCGCTCCGGCTCCGACCGCCGACAGCAGAGAGCCCACATGTCGCCCGTCGTGCATGCGCAACTCGCCACCCAGCGTGAGCGTGCCGCGCGCGTGCGTGAGTGCCATGCGCGGAACCCAACCGTAATGGCGATTGATCACTTCGCGCCGGCGCACCAGATCGAAGCGCTCGACCGTCGCGCGCCCCTGTGCGTCGCGCACGAAGTAGCCCGAGTCATTGAGCGCGTAGTACTCGCGCGCGAAGCGCGTGGTGTCGAGCGTGGCCCATGGCGAGAGTCGGTAGTCCGCCAACGAGCGGCCCGCACGCTGCTCATCGTAGTAGCCGCGCCCGTCGAACCAGAAGAATGTCTGCGTCAGCGTCATTTCCGGGCGCGGTGCCCAAGTGTGGATCAACTCGTAGTGGGGCTCGAAGAAGTGGTCCCGCTCGCCCATGAAGGTGAGGGCGTTGAAGCGCCGATCGCGCTCCGCATCGCCCGTGAGTCCGCCCTCGAGCGTGGTGCGCGGCACACCCAGGTAGGCCAAATGGGTTTCTTCAGGGCCACCGTAGAGGTTCACGCGCAACGACTGCGCCGCCTTGGTCCGGCGCGCCGCAAACATGTAAGCCCACAGCCGCGAGTCGGATTGGTCGCGATAGCCGTTGGTTTCGATCCGCGAATAGCGCCCGTACACGTTCCAATCGCTGGCCAACAGCCCGGAGTTTCCCTCGACCATCACGCGTCGCGTGGCGTAGGAACCGGCTGCGATGGTGGCGGCCAGCCGCGGTGCCGCGGTGAACGGCGAGGTTTCCACGCTCACCGCCCCGCCCAGCGCCGCCGCACCGTAAAGCGCCGGCCCCACGCCGCGCTGCACCTGGATCTCGCTCGCGGAAGCGGATAGGTCCGGATGGTCGATCCAATACACCTCGTGCGACTCGGGATCATTCAACGGCACGCCGTTCACCAGCACGCTGATGCGGCGCTGCGGGAAACCGCGGATCGACAGGTACGAGTAGCCGATTCCGTTGCCCGCATCCGAGTACGCGTACACGCCAGGCAGTCCTGCCAACAGCATCGGGGTATCCTGGCCCGTGTTGCGGCGCTGCAGTTCGGTGCGCGACAAGCGGGTGACCGCGATTGGCGCACGGTCGTCCACGCGCGCCGTGCTGACCTCGATTCCGTTCACAGGAACGATGCGAGCAAGCGTGTCAGGCGGGGCGGGCTCGGCCGCGCTGGCACTGATGGCGGCGGTCAGCCGTGAGGCGAGCAGGGCCGCGACCAAGATCGATGAGATGCGCATCACGCAGACTCCTTGCGAAGGAACACGCGGCACGCCGCCCAGGTGAGACCCGAGGCAGCGAGACCCGCGTAGATGGGTTCGAGGTGGAAGGGGTAGGTCTTGGTGGGGGACCACTGAGGCCACAGCACCCATGCCAACGACACCGCGGCCGGGACGAGCATGAGGGCCATGACGCCGCGCGGCGCGTGGCGCTCGCGTCCCAGGATCGCGAGAGTGACCGGCAATAACATCGTGGGCGTGATGATGCTGCCCAAGTCGTGCCATAGCCCGATGACGCTCTGGCGCGCCAACGCGAGTGCCGTGGCGAACGCAGTGGCAAGCCACAATCCATAGCGCGACCACTGCGGCAGCTTCGAATCGTCGCCGCCCTTCCAACGCCAGATCAAATCGCGACCCACAGTGGTGGCGGCGATGAATGCATACGAATCGATCGTACTCATGACCGTTGCGATCATTCCCAGGTAGAACATGCCAAGCGCGCCATGCGGCAGGGTGATGCGAGCCAGTTCCGGGAATGCGAACACCGGATCCTTGAGCGCAGGCAGCAGTGCGCGCGCGTACAGACCCGTGGTGGTGGTCATGAAGTCGAACACCACCCAGAAGGCAATGCTCCACAACACGCCGCGCTGCGCCACTTGGGGGTCGCGCGCCGCGTACGCGCGCTGCCAGAAGCCCGGGTCCACCAAGGTCGAGAGCGCGATGAAATACCAGACGAAGATGGCCGCTGGGCTATTGCCGCCGTGCCATTGAAACATCGCAGGCGGCACGCGCGCGGTGAGGAACCCGAGCCCGCCGTGCTGCGCGAAGAGGAAACCGAGCATGATCACGAACCCGCCATACATGAGCAGGAACTGGATCTGGTCGGTGAACACGACGGACCTCAAGCCGCCGCGGTCCACATAGAACACGCTCAACACCGCCGCGCCGATCACACACGGAATCAGCGGCCAGCCCGTCATGGCGGCGAACAGAGTGCCGAGCATGAGCACATAGGCAGCGGGCGCCGACTGCACGAACACAGCCAGTGCGCCCACGGTGGCAGGGCCGCGGCCATAAGCCCGCGCCAGCAGGTCGGGCAGTGTGTAGAGTCTGGCTTCGCGTGCGCGCTTGGCGAAGACCCATGCGAACAGCAGTGCGCCAATATAGTAGGGGACGCCGAACACGACCCAGTTGGCGAGGCCGTAGCGGTAGGAGTATTCGCCCACGCCCAGGATGCCGCCGTACCAGGTTGCAACCAGTGTCGCGACGAACGCGGGCAGCGTCACGCGGCGGCCCGCGACGAAGTAGTCGTCGGTGCTGCTGCGCGTACCGAGCAGGCGCAGCCAGACACCGGCGAGCAGGCCGAAGTAAACGACGATGAGCGCCCAATCGACTGGGCTCCTACTGAACATGACGCGACGCCTTCCGGGCGAACCGCTCGGCGCGTGGGCCCATTTTGGAAAAGGGCCCGCAACGCAGAACGCCGCCCGCGAAGGGACGGCGTGGAAGGCGATGGTCAGCAATCGCGCTGGTCGTCTTCGCCGTTTCCCTACGCTGGTGTGAACCAGTTCAGGTTCGACGGGTGTGATCTCAGGTCTGCGCCGATGGCGCTGACCACCCCGAACGGACGTGTCCACTGGAGTCTGCGGACAGGCGCGATAGTGCCACGTGGGGACTGGAGGCGCAAACACAGCGAAGCCCCGTGTCTCGCACACGGGGCCCGCTGATGACACACGGAACCGAGAGGGTCCGTTGGAGCTGGTTTGCCGGACTCCCCCCAAGGTGACCGGGTCCTGCTACCACTATCACTACGCCGCAACCCCTCGAGCGGATGAGGGGGACCGTCGTCTAGACGATGAACGGATCGGCGATGGCCAGCACGGCCGACATCGTCAATGGCTCATCGAAAGCTTCCGACGCGGCTGCAGAGGCACCCACATCGACGCCCCCTTGGATCTGATTGTTCTCCCCCGCATACACCGCGGCCAGCGCAGAGACATCCGTGTTGCTGAAGGTGATCCAGCCCTTCTGACCCCGGAGCCGTCTCACTTCGCAAGCGTGACGTGCCTCGACCGAATGGATCCGCAGTGCGGTGGTGAGGGCGGCATCGTCCGACATCAGATCCGGCGCCTGACCCTTGTAGGCCCGGACCCCGGTGTCCTCGAATCCCTGCGACAGTGCCAGGAACGTGTTGTAGTTGGTGAACACATCCGCGAACGTGCCGCTGGCCGTGAAGTCGAACGTCGGCTTGGCGACCGCGCTCGAGCCCAGGAGGGACTTGAGCAGGTTGACATGCGCTGTCTCGTGCTTGCCGATCTGAAGGAAGATCGTGCGATCCGCGGCCGGGATGAGCGTCGCGGCGGCAAGGCCCATCTTGTAGAACTCATCCTCGAGGTACTCGAGCGTGAGCGCGAAGTTGAGGACCGCGATGATGTCCTGTCTCGAATAGGCCCCCGCATAGGCGCGACGCGGCGTGGCGATGAACGCCGCAGGTACCGCCATCAGGGCCAGACCGGCGCCCAACTTGGCGAGTTGTCCCACGACCCGGCGCCTCGACATCGGCTCCCCGGTGATTCCAACGGAATCGGGCGATGCAGTCTCCAGTTCGCTCATGATGGCATCGTCCTTTTTCATGGCAGGTCGCCACGGTTGATGGGGGTGATGACGAACGGATCGGCCTGGGCCAGCACCGCAGAAGGCGCGAGCGACACATCGAGTCCGGTTGAGGCATTCACCACGTCGTCACCGGCGAAGGAAGCCGACTTGGGTGAGAGCAGGTCGCGGATCGCTGCGGCGTGCCGCGCCTCGACCGAGACGATCTTCCCGGCCAGGGTGAGGTAGGTGGGATTGACGATGAGCTGGCCGGCACCGTTGTAGGCCGCGACGCCCAGGTCCTCGAAGACCTTGGCGGTCCCCAGCACGCTCGCGCGGCTGGTGAAGTTGACCGATGCGAACGTCACCGAGAGATCAGCGATGGCGCTGGCGCCCAGAGCCGTCTTGAGGAAGTTGCGATGGATGACTTCGTGGTCCCGGATCTCGGTCATCATCGTCAGCTCGGTCGCGGGAATCCCTGAATAGGGGGTTGCCACGACCTGGGTGTAGAACGCCGCTTCGAGTTGCTCGAGCGCGTAGGCATAGTTCAACACTGCCGTGTCGCCCGTGCCCAGATTGACACCTGCGATCGGCTTGGCCGGGTTGTCCTTGCCGCAGCCCGCGAGGGCGGCCGCAAAGATGGATATTCCAGCGAAGCGCAGGAATTGCCTGCGGTCCGTGGATGTCCGCGCCAGTTGATCGAGGAAGCCCAGGGCTTCTTCCT
>JBDSKE010000086.1:0-3982 GCA_039917105.1 Candidatus Eiseniibacteriota bacterium
CCGGTGGCGGCGAACTCGCCCCGCACGCGGTCGGCCAGCGGCAGTTCGGGAAGTTCGGGCAGGGCATGCCCGCCGGGGCGCGGCGCGCAGGGTTCGGGCGCGAACGGGGCGCCATCGGGCAGGGACAGCGCGGGGGCCCGCGAATCGGTGCGCCGCGCGCGCCCGCCGCGCGCCGCTGCGGCGGTGACCGCAACGCCAACGCGTGCCTCAAGCAGCATCGCCGCGCGCGTACGCGCGCCGGGCAGCGCATCCAGCGCGCCTGCGAGCACCAACGCCTCGAGCTCGGGCGGCGTGGGCCGGACGCGGTCGACCATGTCGGCAAGCGTGACGAACGGGCGCGCTTGGCGCGCGGCCACCAGTCGCTCACCGGTCGCATGCGCCAAGCCCTGCACGCGGTGCAGCCCGACGCGTATGGCGCCGCCGGCGGCGGTGCTGGCGCCCGACTCCAGCGCGCTGTGCCAGCCCGAGCGCGCTGCGCACGGAGAGCGGAACTCGACCGGCTGGCGATGCACGCCGCCGCGACGCAGGTCCTCGATGTGTGCCCAGGTGGGATACATGCCCGCGTGGTGGTGCAGCACGCCCACCGCCCACGCTGCGGGGAAGCGCGTCTTGTAGTACACGCTCTGCCAGCCCAGCTTGCCGTAGCCCGCAGCGTGCGCCTTACAGAACGCGTATGCCGCGAAGCGCGTGAGTTCTCGCCACACGCCGTGCGCGGCCCGGGGTTCGACGCCGTGTTGCGCGCACTGCGCGAGGAAGCCGCGCTCCAGAAAGCGGAACTCCTCGTCGTCGCGCGCGTGCGCGATCGCGCGTCGCAACGTCTCGCCCTGCGCGTACGGCATGCCGCACAGCGCGTGCGTCACGCGCATCACATCCTCCTCGTACAGCAGGATGCCGTGCGTCTCGGCCAGCGTCGCGCGCAGCCGTTCGTGCGGGAACGTGACCGGTTCGAGGCCGCGCTGGCGCCGGCAGAAGGACTCCTTCATGCCCGACTCGGACGGTCCCGGCCGCACGAGCGCCACCGCCGCAACGGTCTGGTCAAGCGTGCGCGCCTGCAGCATGCGCAGCAGGTGGCGCATGGCGGGCGATTCCAGTTGGAAGCAATTGAGTGTGTCACCGCTGGCCAGCACCTCGGCGGTCATGACGTCGATGTCGGGGATGATGTCGGGGTGGGGCGCCGCTTCACCTGTGAGGGCCCGGCATTCGCCGATCGTGGTGATGGCGCGATTGCCGAGCAGGTCCATCTTCACCAGCCCGATCGCTTCGACCGCGCGCATCTCGAACTGTGACACCACCACACCTTTGGCGGAGCGCTCGAGCGGCAGGTAGTGCGTGAGGGCGCGGTCCCCGATGACCAGGCCACCGCAGTGGACCGACAGGTGCCGCGGCGCGCCGGCCAGTCGCGCGGCCAGGCGCAGTGCCTCGCGCACGCGCGGCTCATCGAACTCGGGCCCCAGTCCGTGTGCGCCCTTGCGCCCCGCCAGAGCCTGCTCGAGCGCACTGGGGTCGAGGTCGCGTGGCACGCGGCGGGCGAGCGCGTCGAGGCGGGCGAGCGGCAGTCCCAGTGTCTTGGCCGCCTCGCGGAACGCCGAGCGTGGCCCCAAGGTGGCGTGGGTGGAGATCATGGCAACGCGATCGTGCCCATATCGCTCGTACACATGCGCAATCACTTCGTCGCGCCGCTGCCAGCACAGGTCCACGTCGAGATCCGGACAATCGCGTCGCTGCGGATGCAGGAAACGCTCGAAGCACAACCCATAGCGGATCGGGTCCACGCTCGTGACTCCGAGCGCATACGACACGATCGAACTCGCGCCCGAGCCACGTCCCACCGTAGGGATGCCACGGGCGCGGGCGAATCCCACGATGTCGGCCACGAGCAGGAAGTAGTCCGTGAATCCCATGCGCGCGATCAACGCCAGCTCCTCGGCCAGGCGGGCCTGCGCGCGCGCGTGCACATGCGCCGGGGTGCGCCGCGACCCGTGCGCGGGATAACGCCGCTCGAAACCGGTTCGCGCGACGGTCGCCAGTTGTTGCGCCGCTTCGACTCCGGGCGGCAGTGGGGCGCGTGGGAAGATGGGGATGCCGCGTTCGAGCTCGAAACGCGAGCGGGCCACGATGGCGGCGTTGTTGGCCAGCAGATCCTCGGCAGCGCCCGCCGCCCCGGCGCCGGCGCAGGTGGCGTGCACGCGCCGCGTCCATTCCTGGGGCGAGGCGAGCCACGCATCGCGTGCGCAGAACGCCGCGGGCGGCATGCGTTCCAACAACTCGCCCGCGCCCGCGGTGACCGCGACCCGGTGCGCCTCGTGGTCGCCCGGTTGCAGCATCCACACGTCGCCGGTGGCCACCCCATGCACACCCAGTGCACGGGCCTCATCGAGGCGCGCGCGCAGGCGCGGACGCTCGCTTGGCATGCCGCGTACGCCCAACCACAGTCCGCCGCGATGCGTCAGGGGTCGTGCGGGCTCGTCGTTCGCGGCGATCGCGGCGGGCACTCCGGCCGCGATCAGGGCCGTCAGGAGCGAGGTGGATTCCGCAATGACATGCAAGCCGGCATGGAACTCGCCGAGCGCGCGCACGAGGTCGAAGCGCGGCTCCAGGTGGCGCGCGGTGATCAGTGCGCACAGGTTCGCCCAACCGCGCCGGTCAAAGGGCAGCAGCAGCACGCGCGACGAGAGCGCGCCGTGCCGCGCCGCGACGCCGGGTGGCGGCGGCGTGCGCGGTGCGGTGAGTTCAGCGCCCGGCAGTGGCGTGATGCCTGCTGCCTTGGCGGCTTCGAGAAAGCGTACCGCCAGATAGAGATTGTCGCGATCGGTGAGCGCGAGCGCGGTGTGACCGCGCTCGGCGGCCTGCTCGGCAAGCGCCTCGGGCGAGGCGACCCCGGCGAGCAGTGTGCCGTGCGAACGGACGCGCAGCGGCGTGAACAGCGGCATCGGAGCCTCTAGCGAGGCGGAGCGAAGTTCGGGTTGCGGATCAGGCCGATGGCGTTGCCAAAGGGGTCGGCCACCACCGCCACACGGATGTCGCCGCCCACCTCTTGGATCGGGGAGAGCGCCGTGGCACCACTGTCCATCAGGCGCTTGAAGGCGGCATCGATATCGTCGGTGCCCCAGTAGGCGATCGCACCGAGGTTGCCGGGTTGGTGCAACGTGCCTTCGCAGGGGACCAGGCCCAGTTCGTAGCCATTGACCTCGAAGCCCGCGTAGAAGGGTTCGTCGAAGTAGGGCGCGACACCGAACGCCTCGGTGTACCAAGCCTTGGCGCGGGTCAGATCGGGGACGGGGTAGATGACGGTCATGAGGGCTTTGAACGCGGCCATGTGATTCTCCCGGTGATGCGCCGCGGGCGGCGCGGGCCTACTTGGTCAGGGAAGGGGTACGCAGCACGAAACCGTGGCGATCCTGTGGCACCGTGCCTTTCAGATGCAACGCGCGACCCGAGACGACCGCGCCGTGCCCGTGGTCGGCGCGCACGCGGTCGAGCGCCTCGCACAATGCGGCGCGCCTGCCTGCCTGGGCCTCGTCGAACAGCGCGCCCTGCTCGGCGGCATCGCGCGTGAACTGCGATAGCGTGACACCCACGGCGTGCAACGCCACGCGTCGCGTTGCCTGGCGGTGCAGGAGGTCGAGCGCCAGCGCGAGTACCACCGGGTCGACGGCCGAGGGCTGGCGCAGCGACCTTGCCTGCTCGGCGGACTCACCGTCGCTGTAGCGCAGTCGCACCGACACCGTGCGGGCGGTGAGGTCGAGCTCGCGCGTCGCGCGGCAGGCGCGGCCGACCAGGTACTCGAGCATGCCCTCGATCTGTCGCGGGTCGGCGGTGTCGGCGTGGAACGAAGTCTCGCGGGAGATGGACAAGGGCACCTCGCGCGCAGTGACCGGTGCGGTGTCACGCCCGCGGCAGCGTTCGTACAGAAGCCGCCCGGGCGCGCCGAACAACGCCTCGAGCGTGCCCGTGGGCAGCGCGCGGAGATCGCCGATCGTAC
>JBDSKE010000087.1:0-36107 GCA_039917105.1 Candidatus Eiseniibacteriota bacterium
ATAACGAACTCGCGGCCTGCCGCGAGCTGGGAGTCGGGTTCGTGGCGTATTCACCGCTCGGCCGCGGCGCGCTGACCGGCGCGCTGCCCGAGCCTGACGCGTTGGCAGCCGACGATCGCCGGCGCGAGCATCCGCGTTTCAGTCCCGAGAACTGGAAGCAGAACCAGGTCATCGTCGAGGCCGTGAAGTCGCGCGCCGCGCTCAAGGGCTGCGCCCCAGCGCAGTTGGCACTGGCCTGGGTGCTGGCCCAAGGCGACGACATCGTCCCAATCCCGGGCACCAAACGCCGCCGCTGGCTGGAGCAGAACGTGGGCGCGACGGCGGTGACACTGAACGCCGAGGACCGCCTGTGGTTCGACACCATGGTCCCAAAGGGCGCCACGGCCGGGCTGCGCTACCCCGAGGCGATGATGGGGACGTTGGGCACCGGGAGGTAGCGAACGGCTCGTGCTTCTCGGTGAAACACTGGCCGCTGGGTGTGCGGAGAATAGCATTGCTGAACTGCCCCTTCAATCGCGCCACAGTCAGGCACGGTCAGTGAAGGAGCACGACTCGCAACAGCGCCCGTTGTCCTCCCGAGCCGCGTGCCTCGATCAGGTAGACGCCGGGTGCGGGGCTGTCCAACGTAAGGTTCAGCTGCTGGACGCCCGGCACTGGTTGCGCCAAACGAGTGCGATGCACTCGGCGCCCCGCGAGGTCGTAGACCGTGATATCCACCGATCCAGCGGGATCCGGCAGCTCAAGTTCCAACGCCACGCGACTCCCCCACTGAACGGTTGGGGCGCGCAGCGCCAGACGTGCCGACGCGGCTCCCACGCGAACCTCAAGCGTGTCGGAGACGGGGCGCACCGTGCTCCCGCTGGCTATCGTGAGTACATAGCGCGCTCGGGTCGCGCCACCGGGGATCGCATCGTCGAGCGATAGCGACGACGCACCGATCCACCGCGGCGGTGCTATGGGCTCGAAGGCCGAGTTATCGAGCGCGCGCACCGCAGTCACCGCGGACGCCGGCGCAACAGCCAGTTGCCATGTGGCGTGAACTGATCGGCCGACCAGCGCGTGGTCCAGCAACCGCGCGAACGACAGGGTAGGGACCGTGCCGTCGGAGATATTGAAACGGTCGTAATAGACGTCATTCCCGCCAAGCCACGCAGCGCTGAATGTGCCATCGGAGCCCACGAAGAGAGACGCACGTTCCTGTTGCCTTGTGCATTGGTTGAGCGGCGTGCCGATCGGTGACCATCCAGGGAGAAGAGCACCATCCGAACTGAGCGCTGTGCCGTAGATATCGGAGTCCGCAGCGTCGCGATAACCGCCCACGCTCCAAATGATGAGGATCCGACCATCGGCAGTGATGCCGAGCTGATGGCCATGGGGCCACTGCGGGTACTCGGGGCCGAGAGGAAGCAAGACCCCCGCCTCGGGCCAGCCGGGCGTAGTTGTACCGTCCGCTTCCCGAGAGCCGAGCGTCGGCCCAGCGCTGTCATCAATCAGCGTGAGCAACGCCCCGCTCGGAGCACTTTTCAGAAGTGTGCTGGAGAACTCCTGGATATCGCTGGCTGTCGGCACGAGCACCAAGCCGCCAGGACCCCAACCCGGGTCCACCAAACCGTCGCGCCGAATGCGCGTACCGTAGACTCGAACCGTGTCTGGGGTGGCGTAAGACCACTTCACATAGGCGCCGCCGTGCCGGTCGGAAACGACCTCGGGCGTGTTGATCCAATTCGATTGTTCGGTAACGAGCACGTTGCCCCCGGGCCAAGCGGGGTCAAGCGTTCCGTCCGGAAGGAAGTGCCAGACCCGGACATCGTAGGGGCAGCTGACCTCAAGCGGGATGTTCACGCAGCCCGGGTGCGTGCGCGTCGTGAGCACGAAGCAACCGAGGCTGTCGTCACCGCACGCCGACTGAGGGGATATCCCGAGGGCTGTATCCGTGAGCGTCGCGCCGAATGCAGGCCAAGCGGTGGGGAGTGCGCCCGGCAGCGAGATCTGCTTGATGAGCGTGCCCAGTGGGCCATCAATGCTATAGATCACCACCAGCGCGTGCTGATCGTCCTGACGAACCAACTTGCGAAGATATTGAGCCCCGGGACGATCGGTGACCGTGTCGAGAATCGCCTCCGAGGCGGTGGGGACTGCGCCAGCCATCCGCAGGACTAATCCCAGCTGTACGTCCCGGGGCCCCAGGCGGACATAGCGTTCCCAGGCAATGAGGACGGCGTCATCGGAGAGCACCAGCACAAGGGGGGGCTGGAACGGGTGGAGTCGGGCGTCAGCCGCAGGCCGCCCGCCGGCCAGCCCAGCGCCGGATCACCGGCCTGGTCGAAAAGCGCTACATGCGGTGCGAGGCCATCAAGCCACGCCACAAATGTATGTCCATCAAAGGCCTGCACCACGCATGGATCGGCCTTGCTGACCGGAGTCACCGAGACTGGTCTCCCGCATGAATCCGCGGTCCCACCTGTCATTGCACTGGCGATGGAGGAATGTCCGCAGGCGATGAGCCACACGAGCGCCACCTTCAGCGAATGAGCGCGAATCGGCATGCGGTCCTCCTGCCCGGCTGCTCGATTCGGCAGATGTACATACCCGGCGAGACGGATCCCCCGCCCTGCACCCGGCCGTCCCATTCGAGCGATGTGTTCGCGTCCACGCTCGTGCCCTCGAAGAGGGTCGAGAGTCGGCGTCCACTCACGTCGAATACCTCAGGAGAAGGCTGGCCGAGCAGTGAAGCCAGTATCATGACGAGCAGCATGTTCTAGCCCCGGAGTGTTGGGTGAAGTCCGTCGATCCGCCATCGCAGGGCGTGCCAGGTTGTTCGGGGAACCCTGATTATCGACCCGACCGCGATGGACTGTCCACCATCGGTGATCGAGCACGGCTGTCGTTGACGCCTTGGCTTGGGAGCCTCGCTGGGGGCAGGGCGCTCCCCGAGCCTGAGGCGTTGGCGGCAGACGACCGCGCGGGCTTGGTGGGGTCGAGACCTGCGTGGCGATCTAAGCGCAGGTCAGGGTGCGCGTGACACCAGGCCGCGCGCCTCGGCGATCACCTCGCCTCTCACCACCAAGGGCCGATGGCCGATGAGCGTGGGGCGCTTCTCCTCGAGCCATGCTTGCGCGCGGCGCAGGCACTCCTCGCATCCGGCGCGGTCCTCGCCACTGACCACGAGCGCAAAACCTTCGTTCGTCTCGAGCAGCTGGAAGCGCTCGAGCCCCGCCACATTGCGCAACTGTGACTCCAAGGCCTCGCGCACAGCGGCGAAGCGCCCGGCCTGTCCGCCGAAGCCAGCGTACACGCGGATCTCCACCTGCATGCGGCCACCTTCTGCGGGAATCCCGCGGTGAGAACGTGAAATGTGTCAGGGCCCGCGCGACAGCCACAGGCCCTGACGCCGATCGCCTTACTCCATCACGACGAGCCGCGTGGTCCGGGCGACCTCGCCTGGCGCCTCGAAACGTACGAAATACAGGCCCGGCGCGACTCGCGCATTGCTCTCATCACGCAGATCCCAGCGGCTCGACTGCTCGCCCGCGGCCGCCACGCCGTCGTGCAACGTCCGCACGAGCCGGCCGCCCAGATCCATGACGCTGACCTGCGCTCTGCCCTCGCGCGCCATCGCCCAGCGCACATTCGTCATGCTGCGCGTCGGGTTCGGCCACGGTGTCGCGAGCGATGCGACGCTGCCGTGCGAGAGCACTCCGGCGACGGCGATTTGATGCTTGAACCGTACAGGCCCGATGAGGAACCCGTGTGTCGAAGCGGGGACGTTCGCCATGTTGGCGAGCGTGAACGGCGAGAACGAGAGCACGTTGCCCGAGTACGTCGCCACCGGAACCTCGGCGGTCGGCTGATACGAACCGATCGAGAGAGAGGGGTTGGGGTATGCGACGGAGAGTTCCAGATCGCTCGGTGCCAGCACCCGGGCCTGACCGTCGGGCCACGTGAGGTTGGTCAGTTTCACCTGCCAGGGCTGCGCTTGCTGGATCGGTGAGTTCAAATCGTTGGTGCCCACGTAGACCCAGACATCTTCCAACCCCGTGGTGGAGTCGGTCGAGGCGTCCACTTGGATGTAGGCCTGGCCCGGAACACCGGGCACTCCGGTTGGCGTGATGATGAAAGACTTGTGGATGTTTTCATCGGCCACGGGGGCGCCGAGTGGGCTGGTCCAGCTGCCCGCGCCGGCCTGCAACTCGATGCTCACACCGGAGAGTGCCTGCCAGGCCACGCGCGGATTGGGCGGCGGGGGTGGCGGCAGCGGCGGAAGCGGTGCGGCGAGCGTCGGCGCCGGCGCGATCGCCGCGTATCCGGCGATCTTGTCCACGATCGTCTGGCCGTCGATCGCTCCGATCGAGCGCTCCCGGATCTTCCCGGCGGGATCGACGATGAGCCACGTCGGGTAGGCCCACACGCCCAACCCCTTCACCCAGCTGCCGATCACGTTCTGCCTCGCCGCGTTCTTGTTCAGCACAGGGCTATTCAACTGAACACGCGCCGCCCAGTTCGCGGCGTCGGTGATGGTCGAAAGGGAGTTATACGCTTCGCCCTCGGCGAGGATTGTCAGGTACTCGAACGGCAATGGACGCACGTTCGCCCACGTGTCACAGACCTGGCGCGCGTCCCTGGACATCTGGAAGCACGGTGAACACCAGGCCGCGCAGACGTCGACGAATCGCCACTTGCCAGCGCCTGAGCTCAAGGTGTGCAGAGCGCCGACTTGGTCGGTTCCGTTCACGTCGACGAGCGTGTCTCCGACCGCGAAGCCGCCCGGCAAGTTGCCCTTGAGGATCGTCACACTCGATGTCGCCTGACCGCAGGCGATCAGGTCCGGTTCGCCATCCCCGGTGGCGTCGACGATCGAGACGCCGTTCGGCGAGGAGGCGACCGCGAAGTCGACCTTCGGCGCGAACCCGCCGTTGCCGTCCCCGAAGAGCACGGAGACCGTCGAGGAGGCGGCATTGCTGACGACGAGATCGGTCTTGCCATCCATGTTCACATCGCCGGCCGCGATGAATTTCGGCTGCGAGCCGGTGATGAGGTCGGTGCGCGAACCGAAACCACCCATGCCGTCTCCGAGAAAGACATTGATACGGTTCTGGCCCTGGTTCGACACAGCGACATCAAGTTTGTTGTCCGCATTGAAGTATCCGAGCGCAACCCCATAGGCCGAACCATTGAGCGCATAATCGACGCGTGGCTGGAGCCCTCCCGCGCCATTCGAGAGCAGCACCGAGAAGGAATTGCTACTGAAGTTCGCGGTGACGATGTCGGAGAGACCGTCCCCGTTCAGGTCCCGCGCGACGGCATAGAGTGGCCACGCACCGACTGGGTAGTTGGTCCGCGGGCCGAAAGTCCCCGAGACCGTCCCCAACCGTACCCCGACGCTGCCGTTGCCCTTGCTGGTCGTGACGAGGTCAGGGTATTGGTCGCCATTGATGTTGGCGACCAAAGCGCTTGTCGTCGAGGTGCCGGAGGGGTAGTCCGTGCGAGTGGGGAATGCGCCGGTCCCGTTGCCCATCATGACGGAAACGGTGCTGTCGTTGTAGTTCGCGACCATGAGGTCCATGAAGCCATCGTAGTTAAGGTCCCAGGCGGCTACAGAGCTCGGTCGGTCGCCGACCGGATAGTTCACGGCGCTGTAGAAGAGACCCGGACCGTTGATCAGCACCGAGATCGTATTGTTGAACCCGTTCGCCGTGATGACGTCAGGCAGACCGTCGCTGTTGACGTCCGCGACGACAGAACTCACGGGGCCGTTGCCCACGGGGTAGTCGTAACGGGCCGTCGTGGTGAACGGCAATGCGCTCGCAGAGGCCGCCCCGAGGGCAAGAGCGATGAGGCTGAGCAGCAGGGGTCGAAAGGACCGGGATGTCGGACGGGGCACGATCATGAATCCTCCGTGAGGGACCAGGTAGCACTCCGCGCCAATAGCGCCGCGTATTCGGCGCAGGCCAAGTGTGGCTTGACGGGAGGAAGACTACCGAGCGGCGCCTCACGGCCGTGAGCGCCAGCGTCCGCGACGACTTGCGTGAGCGTCCGCCGCCGTTCGTAGGCACGATGCGAATTGCTAAGTCGTTGCTTCGCTTTGGTTTGTCGCGGCACGTTCGCCGCGCTTCCAGCCCGATGGGGTGACCGCGAATCGCTCGCGGAAGCGATTCGTGAAGTGCGACACGCTGCGGAATCCGACCGCATACGCCACCTCACCCACGCCGCCCTGGCCTGCCTCGAGAAGTTCCGCGGCGCGTTCGAGCCGGTGGTTCGTGAGTAGTTCCATGGGTGTGAGATCCAGCAACTCGCGCGTGCGCTGGTAGAGCAGCGTGCGGCCCAGGCCCATGCTCTCGCCCAGCTCCTCGACGCCGAAGCCCTCATCGCCCAGCCGCGCGGCGAGCACCTCCCGCATGCGGCGCAGGAAGGCAGTGGCGATGGGATTCGGCGCCGGCACCGCCAAAGCCTCGGGGCTGGCCGCAATGGCAGCGTCCGCGGCCGGCGGCAGCGTGTGCGCCGGGGCCGGTGCACCGTACACGGCGGCCGTCGCCGCCTCGCGCGCCAAGTGCTCGCGCAGACGGTGGCGGGCGTGCAGCATCCGGGCGATGCGCGCGAGCAGCTCGCGCACCTCGAACGGCTTGGTCACGTAGTCGTCCGCCCCAGCCTCGATGCCGGTCACGCGAGTCTCGGTCTCGGCGGCCGCGGCGAGCAGAATGAGCGGGACGAATTCCAGCTCGGGATCGTTCCGCACAGCACGGCAGAGCGAGAGGCCATCCATCACCGGCATCGCCAGATCCGTCACGACGAGATCCGGCACGGCGGCGCGCATCTGCGCGAGGGCCTGTTCGCCGTCGGCGGCCTCGATCACGCGGTACCGGCGGCGGAGCTGGCGCGCAACGTACGCACGCACGTCCGGGTGATCCTCCACGACAAGGATGAGCGGCGCATCCGGGGCCTCGGCCACGGCTCGCGCCTCCACCTCACCCGGCACAAGACGGATCTCGTCGGCGAGCGCAGCAATCGTCTCGGCGTTGGGCGCAGCGAGTTCGCCGTACGGCTCGCTTGCGGAAGGCTCGAGCAATGGCAGCCGCACGGTGAAGGTGGCGCCGTGGCCCTCCTGGGATCGGGCGTGCAGGCTGCCGTCATGCTGCTCGACCATGTCGTGCGCAAGCGCGAGCCCCAGCCCGGTGCCGGGCTGCATGCGCGTGACCGAACGCTCGGAGCGGTAGAAGCGCTTGAAGATGTGTGGTAGATCCTCGGCCGCGATGCCGGGGCCGTTGTCGATGATCGCGATCTCGAGCGCGCCCGTGGCGCTGCCTTCTGCCACGCGCCGCGCCGTCCAGGTCACGTGCCCGCCCTCGGGTGTGAACTTGAACGCATTGCCGAGCAGGTTGGCGAACACCTTTTCAAGCGCGAGCGCGTCGAACGATGCGACGCATGGCCCTGCGACGAACTCACGCGCGAACGTGATGCGCTTGCGCACTGCAAGCGGCGCGAACGCCTGCGCCAGTTCGGTGAGAAAGACGAGCAGATCGCCCGGCACGCGTTCCAAGCGCAGTTCGCCCGCCTCGGCGCGCGCGGCATCGAGCAACTGGTCGACCAAGCGTTGCAGCCGCGTCGCGCTGTCGAGCGCGATGCGGACCTGCTCGCGCGCGTCGTCGCGCAGCGCGCCATGTTCCCCGGCGCTCACATCCTGGAGCGGGCCCTGGATGAGCGTGAGCGGCGTGCGGAACTCGTGGCTCACGCTGGCGAAGAACCGTGATCGTGCGCGGTCCAGGGCCTCGAGGCGCTGCGCCTGCGCTTCGACCGTGGTGAGCGCGGTCTCGATGCGCGCCTTGGCCTCGACGACCTCGGCGGTGCGCTCATCGACTGCGCGCTGCAGGGCGCCAGCGTTCGCAATCAACTGCCGCGACCGCCAGCGCCAGAGCTGGACGATGCCTGTCACCAGCAGGACGAAGCCGAGCAACTGCAATGGCCAGGTCTCCCACGCGTATGGCCGCACCTCGAGCACGACCTGCGCGGGAACAGGGCTCGCCTTTCCGCTCGCATCAGTCGCGGAGACCCAGAAGCGATGCCTGCCCGCAGGAACGAACGTGTAGCTGGCGACGCGCGCATCACCCGCATCGATCCAGTCACGATCGACTCCATCGAGCCGATAGCGAAAGCGCAGCTGTTCGGGCGCACGCAGATCGATCCCCGTGAATCGCACTCGAAACCGGCGCTGATCCGGGGCGAGTGTGAACCCGCGAGCAGTGCGCGGGACCGTCGAATCGCCGACAAATACGGCTTCGATGAGCGCAGGCGGTGGCGTGCCGACAAGCGCGTGCGCGACCCGCGGATCGACGACCGCCATGCCGTCGAATGTGCCGAACCACAGGCGCCCGTCGCGCGAGCGCATCCCCGGGAACCCGGAGCCTTCCGGATTGCGCAAGCCGGCGTCGCGACCATAGCCGACTGCGACGATGCGCGAACGACGGCCATCGAGACACTCGTTCGCCTCGGAGCGCGAGATGCGCTGGATACCAGCGTTGCCGCCGAGCCAGAGATCCCCATCGTCATCCTCGAGTACCGCAGAGACCACGTCTTCGAGCAGGCCGTGCCGACGGTCCAGCGTGGCGAATTTCCCGTCGTGGTAGCGCACGAGTCCGGCACCATAGGTGCCGATCCAAAGCGTGCCATCGCGGTCCTCATGAACCTGCCGCAGATGATCGGCCGGCAAGCCGTCACGGCGCGTGAAGTGCAAGCTGTCGCTGGGCGAGAACCGCCACAGCCCGCTGACAGTCGTCACCCACAGCACGCCGGCATGATCGAAGAACACATCCCGCGACAGCGGCGACATGGGTAGCAAGCGCCGTTCCGCCGACTGCCCGCGGAGTGCGGAGATGTATCGCAATCCCTCGTCGTCATTGACCACCGCCGAGAGCGGATGCCTGGGGTCCTCGATGATGTTCGGCGGCCAAGTCTTGAACGTCGGAATGACACCGCCACCGCCCCGCTCATCACGCAATTCGATCTGTTGGTTCGTCATGCGGAACGAAAGTCGGTCGGTGCCGAAGAAAGTCGCCTCGACGATTGAAACGGTCGATTGCTCGAGTTGGTCACCGCGCGAGAACCAGATGCGGTCGACGCCATCCCATACCACCACACCGTCGCGACGTGACTCCAGCGCACGGAGGAATGGCACGGGACCAGTCACACCCGGCGGGCGCAGCAGTGTCACGGGACTGCGGGCGATGCGGATCAATCCCTGCAGCTGCGAGCCCACCCAGATATTGTCCTGCCGGTCGAGGAAGAGTCGCCCGATCGCGCTCGACAGCCCGAGCGCGATGCTGCCGATGCGCCGGCCCGAGTCGCCGTCGCGCACGACGACGCCCTCTCCGGCGAGCGCCCAGAGTCGGCCGTTGCGATCGATGAGTTGTGCGTCCTCGTGGCCACCACCAGGCAGCGCGGCGATGCGTTGCAGATTCGTATCGAGCAACTCGGCATCGTCGCCCTGACGGCGAAAGAAGCGCGCGGTGCGGGTGCGGTGATCGAGGATCCAGTGGTCGCCGAGCGCGCCCCCCGGCCCGATCGCGAGGACGCGATCACCTTCGCGGCGTGCGGGGGCGGCGCCGAACGCCGTCAGCCACGCTACACCCTGCGCGTCGACAATCGGCGGGGTCGTGAGATCGGGCGGCTCCTGCAGCAGGTGCACGGGGGTAGCGCCGTAGAGGGCGTAGTGCCGGAAGCCCGCGCCCAGGATGCGGCCGTCCGGCAGCGTGACGAGCGCGGGCGCACCGCGCGGACTGCCGGACTCATGATGTTCGAAGCGTTGTCCGTCCCAGCGCAGCAGAGCGCCATCCTCGGCCGAGATCCAGAGGGAACCGTCGCGGCCGACGGTGAGTCCCTGGAAGCGGTTGGTCGAGAGACCGTGCTCGAGTCCGAAGACCTCGAAACGCACTCCGTCGAAGCGTGCGAGTCCGCCGGTCGTCGCGAGCCACAGATAGCCGTCCGGTGTCTGCGCGATATCCTGCACGGTGGACGCCGGCAGGCCTTCGGCCAGTGTCCAGGCGCGCACCGCGTAGGACATCTCGGAGGCCGGCGTGGAGTGCGGCAGCATCGGGACCAGCGTAAGAGACGTGAGCCCGGCGATCGCGGCGGCGCGGATGGACTTGGGGAACTGCAGAGGTCGACCTCGGGAGGACATGGCGGCACGGACGGGCGGACGGGCGGAGGAGCGACGGATCAGCAGCCGGTGCCCGCATCGCGGACATAGCGGCGGGAAGCTTGTCAGTGCGAGAGCATGAACGTCAAACCGCGCGCGTCCTGCCCGGTCACGCACCCGTGTGCGCCGAAGCGCTACTGCGTGACCCGTGCCGCGCACAAGGGCAGCGCCCCAGAGCAGTTGGCGCTGGCTTGGGTGCTGGCCCAGGGCGAGGACATCGTCCCGATCCCGCGCGCCAAGCGCCGCCGCTGGCTGGCGCAGAACGTGGGCGCCACGGCAGTCACACAGGGCGAGGAGGACCGCCTGTGATTCGACGCCATGGTCCCAAAGGGCGCCGCGGCCGGGGCTGCGCTACCCCGAGGCGATGATGGCATCGCTGGGCACCGGGAGGTAGGCTTGCGCGGGACGGGGATGTGGGCCATATTCACTACCCTTTTCACGCGCGCAGTTCACGCACTTCGAGCGAGAATCCATGCCCGTTCGCGACGCCCTTCCCGCTGTACTTCGTGGTGAGCTTGGCGCCGATCTCAAGCCTGAGACGCGCGCCGCACTCGAGCACCTCGCGCATGACGCGCAGAGCGAGAAGAAGCTCGCCTCCGTCCGCGATGAGCTCGGCAGCCGACTCAAGCAGCCCGCCCCGGCTTGGGGCGTGTCTTATTTACTCGCCGCAGTCTGCGCCCTGAACGGTGAGGTGGAGCGAGCGCAACAGACGCTGCTCGCCTTGGGCGAAAAGGTCGCCGCCAAGAAACAGTGGGAGCCTCTCGCTGCGGTCGCGGAGCGTTCCCTCGCGCTGGTCCATTCGCACGCCGCCGCCAATCTGCTGGTGCAAGCGCATGAGGGGTTAGGCAAGGACCCCGAGCGCATCGATGCGTTGTCGCGTGCATGGGCGATCGTGCCCGACGATCTCGAACTGGCATTGCTGCTCGCCAAGCGCCTCGGCGATGCCGGCCAACTCGAGGATCGTCGCGCCCTGCTCGCCGAACTCGCACCCAAGTATGCGGCCGAAGATCGCTATCAGGCGATCGAGGACGCCGCGCTCGAGTTCGTCGAGCACTCCGACTACGAGGGCCTCAGCATCATCGCCCAGACGCTGCCGATCCTGGCGCAACAGGATGCGGTGAAGGAAGCGGCCTCGCTTGCGGATGTGATCCTACAAGGGCTTGCCCAGGGGGATTGCGCCGGCGAAGCACTGGACCCCCTGCGCAGGTTGGTCGACATCCTGTCCGTCGCCAAGGGTGAGGAGTCCGTGGAGCCATTCCGCGGGGCCATGGCGCTGGCGCTCAAGCAGGGCCCCGGGCGTGCGATTCCCACCGTGGATGAGGCGCTCGTGCAGGCCGGCATCGAAAGCGACACGCCACTGCCCAAGGCCATCGAGGCGTTCGACGCAATCGCCGCCCTGGCGCCTGGCCGCGGCGTGCTGCACGACGGGTTTGGGCCGGGCCGCGTGCTTTCGAACGACACCGAAACGGTGGTCATCGACTTCATGAAGTCCAAGGCGCACAAGATGCCTTACGTCGCCGCGCGGCGCACGCTGACGGCGGTGGCGGAGGATGACCTGCGCCTCATGCGCTTCACGCAACCCGAAGAAATCAAACGCATGCGCGAAGATGACCACGGCAGCATGGTGGTGGGGGCGCTGCGCGTGCTGGGTGGAGCCGCCGACGCGCCGCGACTCAAAATGTTCCTCGTGGGTTCCGATTTGGTCCCGGCCAAGGACTGGACGACGTTCTGGCGCAAGGCCAAAGCGGCCGCCGAGAAGGATCCGCGCATCGATCACGCGCGCGCCTTCGAGCAGCACTACAAGCTCGCTCCGCAGAATGCCAAGCAGCAGGCCGCCGCTGAACTCCCCCCATTGCCGCCACTGCAGCCGCGCAAGCCGGACAAGACGAATCTGGCGACCATCAAGAAATTCTTGGCGCAGCATCCGAATCTGCAGGGCGCGCTCAAGGGCCGCTTCGGTCGTTTCGTTCAAAAGGTCACGCTCGACACCGACGCCGATCGAGTGGACCGTGCCCGTGCGGGGCTGTACTTCACCAACTGGTATGCCGAACGGCGCTTGGAGTGGCTCGAGGTGTTGCGCTCCCTCTGGGATCAGGGGTTGGCGATCAGCGACATGGCCACCGAGGACGAGCAGTTGGCATTGCTCGATGACTCACGCCACGCGGGTGTCGAATCCGAGGCCATCCTCTCGGCGCTGGACTCGCGTTTCGCCGCCGTCCGCGAAGAAGCCGAAAAGGATCGCGCGCAACTGGACGAGGCGGGTAAGGCCAAGTTGCGCCGGACCTTGCTTGACCACAGCACGCGCTATCCGGCGGCTGTCATGCGTCTCATCGAGGAAGCCTTCGCCGCCGAAGCGGCTCCCGAAGACTCCTGGCGGCTATTCTTCGCCTCGCTGCAGTTGGTCGAGGAGCGCCCCAAGCCATCAATCGGCGAGAAGATTCTGCGCTGGCTTGAAGACAATGGCGACTTCGAGCGGTTGTTGACGCGTTCGCAGGCCACGACCGAGATGCGGCTTAAAGTGCGCGTATTGTTGCGCCAGTGGCGCTCCAGCGATCGCTACCTGTTCCCGGCGCTCGATGCGATCGCGCGGTGCGGACTGGGCGAGGAGAAGCAGTGGGTGTTGGAGCATCGCCAGAAGAAGACCGACAAGCTCTTCAGTCAGGTGGGCGAGCAGGCCGACGACTTCGACGTTCCAATCATGACGCGGGCCACGTTCGCGCGCATGCAACACGAGGTCGAAACGCTTGAACGCGAACTTCGTACCACGATTCCGCAGACCATCCAGCGGGCCCGTGAGCTGGGCGATCTCAAGGAGAACGCCGAGTACCACAGCGCCAAGCAGAAACAGGCCAACGTCCAAAAGCAAGTGGCATCTCTTACAATGCGCCTGACTCGCGCCCGCTTCGTCGAGGACGCTGACTATAAGGAAGGCGTTGTGGGATTAGGCACCGAAGTGCAGTTGGATTCACAGGGCGAACGCCTGTCGTACTGGATCCTGGGCGATGGCGAACAGCATCTGGGTGAGAACGTCATCAGCTTCCAGGCTCCGATCGGCAAACAGTTGGTGGGATGCAACGTGGGGGACGAACTCGAGTTGGGCGAAGGCGCTGCGCGCCGTCGCTATCGAGTCGAGAGCATCGCGCGTCGCTTGCCGCCGGCAGACGCCGAAACATCCAGCGCAAGCTGACGCGACTTCGTCGCGTTGCAGCGAACGACGCATGCACATACGCATGCGTCGTTTTTTTTCTCGCACCAAGCTGCGAAATGGTTTGTCGCAGCGCGGGTATCACTGCTATGTTGCGCGGGCTTCACCGCATTGCTGCGTGTCACCACGAGTTGCTGACGCAGCATCTGCGCCGGTGGGAGCGTCGCGAGTGGAACGTGAGCGCTGAAATGACTCAGACATCGGCGGGCGGCGTTGACAAGGTGTTGGCCGCAGTGCATCCAAAGGTGGCGTCCGCGCCACTTTCGCATTGGGTCGGAAAGGGATTTCCCGCCGCCCGCTCTTTCGAAAACTGCAGGGTTCCACCGGTCTGGTCTTCCGCTTTCGACTGAGCTCAGTGACGCGCGCAGCCGAAGGGAGCCGTCCATGTCGCTTCAATCCCGAACCAGTGGCCTCTCCTTCGAGGTCGATGATGCGCTCCGCGGAGTGCTCACGCTGGGATGGCTGGAGGCGGATGGGGTGAAGGCTGAACCACTCTCGCCGGGCTTCGGGCATGAGTGTGATGATGTGATCCAACGCCTCACCGGACGTTTCACTGGCCGACCAGCCGGTGATATCCCGGGCGTCGCCGAGAACCGCGCGATGTTCCACCGGCTCGGAGTGGATCCCACCAAAACCCGCCCCGCCAGCGAGGCGCTTCTGCGCCGAGCCATGCAGGGTAAGGGCCTGCCCACCATTTTGCCCGCCGTCGATGTGTGCAATCTGGCTTCGCTCGAACACCAGTTGCCGATCGGCTTGTACGACCGCGCTCATGTGAAGGGCGCGGTGTTCGCGCGTACAGGTCGCGCGGGGGAGGGCTACGAGGGGATCCGCAAAGGCCGGGTGAGCCTCACCCAGCGCCCCCTGCTGGCGGACGACGATGGGCCATTCGGCGCACCGACGTCGGATTCCGCACGAACCCAGGTCACGGGACAGACGCGTTCCTTGCTCGCGGTCGTTTTCTGCCCCATTGATCGTCGCAGTGAGGATCTTTCGGCCATGCTCGCGCGGGTTGCGGACTTCCTCGCGCGCTATTGCGAAGCCACGGTTCACTTGGTGCGCACCGTTCAGTGAGGCGCCCCGTCCGTTTGAGGTGCGCTCCCCATCACGATCCCGGCAGCCCGCGCGGCGACGGCCTCAGTTTTCATCGCCCCGGGGCCGATAACCCCATCACCCACGCGCGGCGCGTGGGTCATCACGGAGGAAACGGAATGAAGCGGGTCATATTGGCAGCATGCCTTGCCGTCGCCCTCGTCGGTCGCTCAGCGCACGCCGGTAGTATCGGCGTGGGTGTGTTCGGTGGACTCAGCGTTCCCGTCGTGCAGAGCGATGTGGAACAGGGCAGCATGTTCGGCGTGCGGGTTCCGATCAAGCTTGTGCCGCTGGTGGCGGTCGAACCTTACTTCGCCAGTTCAGCACTCGGCGATGCACAGGAAGATGTTCTCGGTGTGACCTACACGCGTGAGGGTTTCGACTCCAAGGCATACGGTGCCAACGTGATGCTCACGATGGGCGGGCCTCTGCAGTTCTACCCGTTCGCGGGAATCGGCCAGACCAAGCTCAAGCGTCCCGGCTCGGATCTGTCCCTCACCACTTATAACTTCGGCCTCGGCTTGGGAATCTCGCCGGCCCCGAAGATCTCGGTCCATATCCGCGGTGAACTCGCCGCGGCGGTGGATGGTGAGGCGTCCCGCAAGTTCGCCAACGCCACCGTGGGGCTATCCTACGCGCTGTTCAGCGCACCTTGAGAAGGGGAGAACACGTCATGAAGAACATCCGTCTCTGGCTCCCCGGCATCGCGCTCGCGGGCCTGATCTCCGCGGGTTGCATGTTGATTTCCGGCCAGTTCACCGTCGTCTATACTTTCGCCGATCCGATCAACGTCGTTTCGCCGTCAGCGCTCGCGGGACAGGTCGTCGACCTGAACACCATCAGCGAGTACAAGGATCACAAGGACAACCTCAAGGCGGTCGTTGACCTCGCGGTGTTGGGGAAGTTCACCAACCTGACCTCCACCAACAGCGCGATTGAGATCTGGATAGTGCCTTCCCCTGGGGCCGCACTCACCAACGATGCGGCGGTGCGCGCGTCGGGGCAGAAGATCTGGGGCCCCCTCAACGTTGCCGGCAACAGTTCCGTGAACGTGACCTGGGATCAGTCGGCGGCCCTGTTCACAGGCCGCCAAGCGCTCATCACCGAGGTCAAAGGTGACGGCGTGTTCGCGCTGTACGCGTTGGCGAATGGGCCGTATAGCTTCCGCATCAACAAGGGCGCGTTCATCGCAGTGATTTCGGCGGGCCGGTAGGCCGCCCAAGAAACCATCGGCACAACATCATCACGACGCCGGGCCCCGCAAGGGGCCCGGCGTTCGTGTGGCGGGCCAACGGAGACTCGCCCAAAGCTTTCGAGCCCGGTGAGCGTGTGTACGTCAGCCCCGCCAGCGATTCGTGATCGGGAGGCGGCGGTCCTTGCCGAACGCGCGCGGGGTGATCTTGATGCCAGGCGGACTCTGGCGGCGCTTGTACTCAGCCAGGTCCACCATGCGTGCCACCTTTCGCACGAGTGCCTCATCGTGGCCGGCGCGCACGATTTCACCAATGGCACGATCGTCCTCGACGTACAGTTTGAGGATATCGTCCAGCACGTGATAGGGCGGCAAAGAATCCTGGTCGGTCTGGTCGGGGCGCAGTTCGGCGCTTGGTGCACGCGTGATGGTGTGCTCCGGGATCATCGGGCCCTGCAAGTTGCGCCAGCGCGAAAGTGCGTAGACTTGGGTCTTGTACACGTCCTTCTGCACGGCGAACCCGCCGGCCGTGTCGCCGTACAGGGTGCTGTAGCCGACCGAGGTCTCGCTCTTGTTGCCCGTCGTGACAACCAGCCAGCCAAACTTGTTCGACAATGACATCAGGTAGTTTCCGCGGATACGGGCCTGCAGGTTCTCCTCGGTGATGTCGTTGGGCAGCCCCGCGAACGCGGGCGCGAGCGCGACTCCATAGGACTCCATCACCGAACGGATCGGCAGCGTGTGGAACCGCAGTCCGAAGTTCTTCGCCAGCACCTCGGCGTCGCGTTGCGACTCGCTCGATGTGTATTCGCTCGGCATCGACACGCCTACCACATGGTCCGGCCCCAAGGCGTCTGCGGCGATGGCAGCGGTCAAGGCCGAATCGATACCGCCCGATAGGCCCAGAACCACGCATTCGAAGCCGTTCTTGGTCACATAGTCGTGCAGTCCCAGGACCAGGCCCTGATAGATCTCGGCGCACTCATCTGCCTCGGCGCGGGTCGGTCGCGGGGCCAAGGCAGGGCGCGTGCCGCCGCCGCTGGCCGAATCGCGCGCCGGTGATGGCATGGGCAGTTCAATGCGCTCGAGCGGTTCGTCCTCTTCCATCTGGCGTTCGCGCCGCAGCCGCGTGTCGTGCAGGCGTGCGTTGAATACCTCGTCCAAGTCGATGTCCGTCACCACCAGATCCTCGGCGAAGGCTCTGCCCTCGGCGAGCACGCGACCCTGTTGGTCGATCAGCAGACTCGCGCCGTCGAACACGATCTCGTCCTGCCCGCCCACCAGATTCACATACGCCACGATTGCAAGATTGTCGGCTGCGCGGGTGGAAAGCATCCGGCGGCGCTCGGTCGACTTGTGTGTCTGGTACGGCGAGGCCGACAGGTTCAAGATGATTTCGGCACCACCTCGCACCACCTGCTCTTCGACGGGCCCGCCCGAGAGCCAGATGTCCTCACATACATTCACGCCGAACACGATGCCGTCGCGCGAGAACACATGGCTGCGACGCTCCGAGGCGAAATAGCGATTCTCGTCGAACACACCGTAGTTGGGCAGGTAGCGCTTGCGGGCGGTCCCGGCCCATTTGCCGTCGTGCAGGATCGCCGCGGAGTTGTACAGGTCGACGTCGCGTTCGATGCTTCCCACCACAACCGTCATGCCTTGAGTAAGGGACACCAGCTCGCGAGTCTTCTCGATGGTGCGGGCGATGAAGGCCGGACGCAGGAGCAGGTCCTCGGGGGGGTACCCGGGCACGGCCATCTCGGGGAACACCAGCAGGTCCACTTCGAGGGCGCGCGCTTCGACGATCCGCGCCGCGATGAGGGCGCAGTTGCCGTCAAGGTCGCCGACGGTGGGATTGATCTGGGCGAGGCCGATGCGAAGTTGGCGCATGTGCGGGTCAGTGTGGGGGGGCGGCGGGAGTGGCGCAAGGCGGCCGCGTCGGCCGCAGAAGCGCCCAGAAAACGAAAGCGCCCGGCCATGGACCGGGCGACCCCGTTTCTTGCGGAGGGATCTCAAGACCCGACCGCTTGCACAAGAGAGACGTGGGTTTTCTGGCGCTTATTGCCTTCTTCCCTTGCCCGACCCAACTGGCGACAGGGGTCTCTCGGACCCGGATCTTTACTGGCCGCCTTCGGGCTCTTGAAGCAGATGGTGGCGTCAGCTCACAGGCCGACTTCCGGTGCAATATGTTGCAAGGACCGTTCCGCGCTTTCCAGCGGACCCCGACTGCTCGTAAGTGATTGTGAATGCGAGGGTGGGGTCCGCTCAAGGGGTTTCTTCGGGGCCACGAACCGGTCGGAAGCGCACCATTACTGTCGCGGAATGCCACAGGGGTGGTCGCTCAGGGTCAATCCGCCCAGACGAAGGCCCCCGTTGGGGGGGTGGACTCAGGGCTGCGCGGGCTGCTGGGTGGGCCGCTGCCGCCACGCCACCCCGGCAGCCATGACGGCCAGGATCGCCATGGCCACATAGGCGTCATGCGTCGCCCCCGCGAACGCGGGCGCGTCCACGCCGCCCAAGGTGGTGCTCGCCAGTATGCCGCCTCCGTGCGCGTGATAGCGCGATGCGACGATGGCGCCCATCATGGCCGAGCCGGTGGCGATTCCCAGGTTGCGGGCGGTGCCCTGGAGTCCCGAGGCGATTCCCAGTTGCTCGCGCGGCACCAACGACAGGAGTGCGCTGGCGTTGGGCACCGCGAACAGGCCCTGCCCTGCGCCGATCATGAGCATGCCGCCGATCAAGTGAACTGGGTGGGGCGCGACGCCCACACCCGACAACACCCAGAAGCCGGCCGCGGTGAGCGCCATCCCGATCATAGTGAGCGGCTTGGTGCCGAATGCATCGGCCATGCGCCCTGCGAACGGCGCGGTCACGAGCGCCGCTAACGGCAATGCTGCAAGCCAGCCGCCGCTCTTGGCCGCGCTGAACCCAAGGACGTCCTCGAAGTAGAGCGGCAGATGGAATCCGACCGCGATCGAGAGCATCTGGCCAAGGAACGTGAGCGATACGGCCAGCCCAAGGGGCGAGAACAAGAGCGCCAACGGCAGCATGGGGTGAGCGCTGCGCCGCTCGGTCCATGCGAATAGGGCGAGCAGCGCCACGGCCAGTGCGAACAAGGCGGCAATCGCGGGGTGGCGCCAGCCCAGTACGGGGCCGCGCGAGACCGCGAGCATGAGCGAGACGAGCGCGGCGCTCCAGATGAGCGCAGCGGGGGTGTCGATCGCGTGCGCATCGCGCGCCGAGGGCTCGTTGGGGACGCGCGCGAATAGCAGCCACAGCGTCAAGAGCCCCAGCGGCAGATTGACGAAGAAGATCCAGCGCCATGACAGCGCCTGCACCACCAGCCCGCCGATCACTGGACCGATCGCCAAGCCAACACCCACCAAGGCGCCGAATGCGCCCAACGCGCGGCCACGCTCCTGCAGCGGGAATGCGTTCACGAGCAGCGCCGAACCATTGGCCGAGACAAGCGCGGCGCCCACCCCCTGCACCACCCGCGCAGCGATCAGCATGCCGACACTGGGCGCCATGCCGCACAAGGCCGAGGCCGCCGTGAACACCACCAGCCCTGCAGCGTATACGCGACGCCGGCCGTGCAGATCGGCCAGCCGTCCCGCCGACAAGAGCAAGCCCGTGATCGTGATCACGTAGGCGAGCACCACCCACTCGACAGTGGTGAATGGGGCGCGCAACGAACGCTGCAGTGTGGGCAGCGCGATGTTCACCACGCTGATATCGAGCGTGGCCATGATCACGCCCAGCCCGATCGCGGGGAACACCCGCCAACGCGGGAAGGCGTCGGCGGGGCTTGGAGTGCTGCTCAACGCAGGCGTCTCAGCCTTTGCTCGTGACCCACTTGAGGATCTCGGGGAGGTTCGGGGTCTTGCCATACATGAGCAGCCCGATCCGGAACACCCGGCTCGAGATCATGAGCATGATCCACGCCGAAGCCGCGAGAATGCCCATCGATGCGGCAAGTTGCCAGGCCGGCACCACAGCGCCGGTCCCCAAGCGCAGCATCATCTCGGTGGCGGCGGTCATGGGGAACATCGATAGACCCACCGCGAGCCCGCTGTTGGGATCATTGATGGTCGCTGTCATGGTGATGAACGGGATGAAGTTCGCGAACGTGAACATCCACGCGAACTGCTGCGCCTCACGCATGTTGTTCGTGACCGCGCCGATGCCGGTCATGATGCTGGCATAGAAGGTATAGCCGAGCAGGAAATACACGGCCGCGATCACCAGCGTCGTGAAGGGCATATTGAAATCCGCAACCGCCAACATGGGCGCACCGAAATAGCTGCTCACCAGCCCCCATGTGGCGACCAGTGTGAGCCCCGCTCCGCCAAGGCCGATGAGTTTGCCGACCATGAGATCGTCCGTGCTCACGGTGCAGAGCAACGATTCCAGGATGCGCGACTCCTTCTCCTCAGCCACGCCCTGCAGAAGGTACTGTCCGCCAGTCACGATCGAGGTGGCGAGCAGCATGGCCAACGCCAGAGGCACCATGAAGGTGAGCAACTCACGCATGTCGTTCTGCATGACGAACTGGCTCTTATCGTCGAGTTGGTAGTTCACCAACCCCTTGCCTGGTCGCACTGCGCGTTCGGCCAGAGAGGAGTCCAGGTGGCCCGCCAACAACGCACCCGTGAGCCAGCGCAGTAGCGCTCGTTCGCGCCCCGAGGAACCGATGATGCCGCCGTTCTTCGTATACCGCCGCGCGCCCCCATCGTTCATGTAACTGGCGGGCAGCACCAGCACTTGTTGCACTTCGTTCTTCTGCAGTGCCGCCTTTGCGGAGGACTCGTCGGGAAAACGCCGCACTTCTGCCGCGAACTTGTTCGTGACCGGGGCCTTCTTGCTGGTGTCGAACGGATTCCCCTCATCGACGATTTCGACCGTCATCTGCGGTGGCGTCTCCGCGAGCAGCCCGGTGGAATCGACCAGCGCGATGGTATTGGTCTCGGTCATGGCGCGCTTGGCTGCCTTGGAGCCGAGCGATACCGAGAACGTCATCACGAACGCGAAGTAAGCTGGCATGGCGATGACCGTGAACAGGAAGGCTTTGCGTTTGATGGTGGTGACGTACTCGCGGCGCGCGATGGTCAACGCCCGACTCATGGAGAACTTCATCGGACACCTCCACTCAGGGCCGCGATCGCATCGTCGCCCAACTTGCCGCTGCGGCCTTGGTCCAAGCCCGATCCGGTGTCCGCCACATGGCGGAAGATGTCCTCGAGCGGCGGCTGTGCCGGCTGGAACGAGTCCACCGCCACGCCGCGCGCGATGAGTGACTTGAGCACAGTGCCAGCTTCGGCGCTGCGTTGCAGCACCAGCTTGGAATAATCGTCCGCGCGCTCCATGCGAATCACACCCTCGAGGTCGCTGGGGAGGGGCGTGGAGGCCGAGACATACACCGCGTGCTCGGCGTACTGGCGACGGATCTCGCGCACAGTGCCATACAGCACCATGTGGCCGCGGTGAATCATGAGGCAGCGGTCGCACAACTGCTCCACCTTGTTGATCTGGTGCGTGGATAACAAGACCGTCACGCCGGTCTCGCGCCGCTTCTTCAAGATGTCCTCGAGCAGTCGCACGTTGACCGGGTCGAGCCCGCTGAAGGGCTCATCCAGAACGAGCAGCTTGGGATCCCCAATCAACGCGGTGCACATCTGCACCTTCTGCTGCATGCCCTTCGACAACTCGTGCACGTGTTTCTTGGCCCAGCCCGCCAGTTCCACCTCTTCGAGCAACTCCACCGCCTGGCGGCGCGCCTCCTTGCGACTCAGGTCCTTCAGCTCGCCGTAGTACGCCAAGGCCTCGAGCACCGATACCTTGCGATAGAGCCCACGCTCCTCGGGCAGATAGGCGATGCGTGGTCGCGAGGGACTGGTCACCGGCTGGCCTTCCAGCGTGATGGTGCCGCTGTCGGGGCGGGTGATGTCGGTGATCATGCGAATCAGCGTGGTCTTGCCAGCGCCATTCTGGCCCAACAGGGCGAAGATCTCGCCCGGCTTCACATCGAACGTGACATCGTTCACGACCTTGCGGTCATCGAAGACTTTGGTGACGTTGCGGACCTCGAGCATGGCGACCTCTTGGCGGCAGGGGAGGGCCGCTTCGGCGGCCCGCAGCGCCCGGACCCGGGACGCGAACGCGCACAGTAGCCGACCCTCTTGGCCCCTACCAACTCGCTTGGCCGACCGTGGTTAGTCACCCACCGATAATGGGTGCAGAATGGCACTCGGGTCGGCCGATAACCCAAGGGAACCCGGACCGCCGCCACTACCTTCAAGGGGAAGCCACGGCATGCGCCCAATCTCTTGCCTTTTGCTGCTTCGATCGTTCTCCGCATGCGCACTGGTGGCGCTGGCCACGGGAATCGCGGGTTGTGGTGACGCCCAGAACACCGCGCCGCTCCTGCCGCCCCTCTCGGCCGTTGTGCTGACGCCCGTCACCGATACGCTGCAGGTGGGACAGTCACGCGTATTCGTGGCCACCGCATACGATACGAGCGGCGCCCCGGTCGCAGGCGCTGGCTTCACCTGGACCTCCAGTGATCCGGCGGTTTTCACCGTGACCAACTCCGGCCGAGTCACCGCCTTGGCCGAGGGCCTGGCACTCCTGATCGCATCGGCCGGCGGCAAGGCCGATACCTCGATTGTATTCGTGTATGCGCAGAACGGCTGGGCGGTGCAGACAAGCAACACGGCCGCGAACTTGAATGGCGTGTACTTCCTGAGTGACGGCCGCAAAGGCTTCGCGGTGGGCGATGGCGGAACGGTGAGGGCGACCACGGACGCCGGCATCACCTGGGTCACCCGCGTCAGCTCGACCGCATTCAACCTGAACGACGTGTGGTTCCCCTCGGCCAGCCTCGGATTCGCGGTGGGCCACTCCGGCACCGTCATGCGCACTACCAACGGGGGCATCACCTGGACCCGTCTGAGCAACTTGGGGACTGGGTCGAACCTGTATGGCGTGTGGTTCACCGACACGGCTCACGGGTGGGCTGTTGGCGCCAGCGGAACGATCGCCAAGACCATCGACGGCGGCAACTCTTGGACGCTGCGCAATCCAACCGCGTCGCAGCTCAACAGCGTTTCGTTCAGCGATACCTTGAACGGCTGGGCGGTGGGCGAGGGCGGCACGATCGTGGGCACGCATGACGGCGGCGCCAGTTGGTACGTGGTGCAGCCCGCCGTGACCGCCACGGCGCTCAAGTCAGTGTGGCGCTCGAGCAACACGGCTGCTTGGGCAGTCGGGCCGGGCGGCACCATGGCCTCGACCAGCGCCACGGTGGACTCGCTGCAGTGGAACCTCTCGAACATCGGGGCTTCGTATGCGCTCGAGGGTCTGCATGTGGCCAGTGCGTTGACGGCCTATGCGGTCGGGGCGAATGGCTCTGGCCTGATCCTCAAGACCATCGATGGCGGCATTTCGTGGTCGCCGCAGACCGCCAACAGCGCACAGGCGCTGAACGACGTATGGTTCGTCGACACCCAGCGTGGCTGGGCGGTGGGCGCGGGCGGCCGTATCGTGCATACGTCGCGGGGCGGACAGTAGCGACGAGCGAAGGGCACGCGGTCCGCTGAACCCTCCCATCGGACCGCGTTGACGCCCCCTCCCCCATGCCTGAATCTCATGCTCCACCCACCCGCATGAGGCGCTCATGGACCACCTGATCATCATCGACGGCTATAACGTCATTCACCGCACGCCTCAGTTGAAGCCTGGCGCCGATCGCACCCTGCGCGCCTCGCGCGAGAAGCTGGTGAATCTGTTGTCGTGGATGATGGGTGGCAACGATGCGCGGTTCCTGGTGGTGTTTGATGGCACCGAGAACATGGCGCGCGACGATTCGAGCGGGCGGGTCGAGGTGCGCTACTCGAAGCTGCCCGACAAGGCCGACGACGTGATCCGCCGGATGGTCGAGGACCAGATCGAGCGGGTGGACCGCCTCACGGTGGTGACCGCCGACCTCGAGGTGGCGCGGCACGCGCGCGCGATGGGTGCGGATATTTCACTGTCCGACATCTTCCTGGCCAGCGCGCTCGGCATGGGGAAAGACACGGACAGCGACAAGCCGGCGGAGCTCGAGAAGCCCGCACAGTTGTCCAAGGCGGAGGTCGAGCAATGGGCGGAGCTGTTCCGTTCGCGTCCGCGCTCGGCCCCCGAGGGCGAGGACCTGCATTGAATTGCTGAAGCGGTCAAGAGCGACAGAACGGGCGGTCCACCTTAGGGGTGGACCGCCCGGCTTGTTGAGGCTTGAGTGGAGGCGATCAGTTCTCGCCGAGGTGGTCATCGCCCGGACGGACCACGAAGCCCAGGATCCACGCATTGGAATCATACGCCGCCGTGTCGTCGAACAGCGTGCCATGTGTGAACGCGTTCACGCCCACATGGCGCAGCCCCGTGAAATCCCCGAGCACGAACTCGGAAGTATAGGTGCCGTCGCCATTGTTGACGAAGGGCGTGCGGCTCAAGTGCCGGTACAGCACCACCACGTCGTCATTGCGGCCCGTGGTGACCGTGAGGTGCATGGTCTGCGAGTCACTGACCAGCAGCATATGGCGCAGGCGGTGCAGCTCGAGCGGGTTGGTCACGGTGGTGTCGACCGTCCCAGCCTGGATTCGCAGGCTCAGGATGTTGGTGGTCGCGTCTTTTGACTTCACTTCCACGCCCGAGACCCCGACCACACGCCACGATTGGTGGGTTCCGGTGCTGTCGATGCCCACCCGGCGCAGTGCCAGCCGGCGCACCCAGCGATCGTCCAGCGGCTTATGGATGAGGATGCGCGTGGTGTCGGTCACATCGATCGAGCCGGCCGCGATATTGAACTGGCCGAGCAGGTGCTTGTGAATGGTGGCGACCGCAGTGGTCGGACGACCGAGCGAGTCGGGGTCTCCGTATCGGATCTCGATGCGCCGGTCCACACTCGTGATCGTGCGCCAGAAATGCAGCGGCCGGATTGCCGAGAGACCAACCCCAGCCCCGGCGTTCACGTCGGCCTCGGCAGAGGTCGAGAAGGCGTCCTCATCGATGTAGCCAGCGTTCGCGGCGATTGCAGCCGAGACCTGAGCCTGGGCCTCGACGTTCACGCCGTTATCCAAGTTGGGTCCAAGCGTGGTCGTGGACTTGCCGCAGCCGGCGAGCGCGCCGACCAGTAAAGCCAGTGCGGTGAATGTGAGCAAGCGAGTCTTCATGTGACTCCTCCAGTTGAGCGCCCTCATGGGGTCACCCAAGGTTCCGGGACAAGGTGCGGCGGCGCAGCTGGCGGCGTATAGGAGCACCGGGCGTGCCGCTTGTTGGGTCGACATAAGCCGTTGTGGGGCAATATGCCGGCGGCGGGGCCAACAAGGCCGTGTGTACCGTTGGGTTCACGGGTGGACGCCCGGGGTACGCCAAGGGCCAATAGCACGATGGCCGGCCTCCGCCGAAGCGGGAGCCGGCCATACAGGTATCGCTGGGGATCAGAGTCTCAAACGGGTGTCGGAATCGACGCGGAATACCAGTTCGGTACCTTCCTTGAGCACGACTTGGTAGCCCTTGGACGCCGCAACGGTTCCCGTGGCAGCCGCGCCACCCAGCAGGCCGCCGATCAGGGCACCCTTGCCGCCGCCGCCGACTGCTTTGCCGATCAGTGCGCCTGCCGCCGCGGTTCCGGCGATGGCGCCCAGGTTCCGCGCGCGGGTCGAGCCGGCGATGATGCTATCCGTGCTGGCGTGCACGGTCTGCGACCGGCCGTTGGCCTCGATGCTTGTCATGCGCAGCACCAAGAACGCGCGGCTGCCCTTGGCAGCTGGCTGGACGCCTTCGACCACGCCGTGCACGATGCTTCCTGCCGGGAATGGAGCCATCGAGCCCACGATCACAGCATCCTTGACGGTGCCGCTCCAGCTGCTGCCGACCGTGGCCGACTCCGAGCTGACGCGCGCATCGACGCCAACCTTCACGGCCGTGCCGGCCGGAATGGTGACGCCGTTATCCGCGACGGGAACGGGTCTGGGGGTGGGCCGAGGGCGCGCAGTGGTGCGCCGGGGCGGTGCGCTCGCGATCGGCGTCCGGATCGGCTCGGGCGTCGGCTCGGGCTGCGATTGGAATGTGGTGTCAGGCTGCAGGCCGTCGGTGGTCTCGATCGGGCTTGCGGACAGAAGGCTGTCACTGGCAGTCATCGAGGTGTCATCGGCTTTCTTCGCGCAACTGGCGAGCAGGCCGAGTAGGGCGACGAGGGCGAGCGAACTGAGAACTGAGCGGCGGATGATCATCATGATTCCTCCTGGCGGATACGGCTTCCATGCCGGACCGGGAAACTAAAGGGGTGCGCTCGTGCGCTGGGCCGCGGGCAATCTGCGGACCGCTGCGGACAATGCCGCCCCAACGCCCTCGGCGCAAGGCCGACGAGCCTCACTTGGCAAGTCCTTGCGCCCCCATGACGCCGCGCCCGGGCCCCATTCCGCCGCGTTGCACCTCAATATTGGCCGCTTCCGGGGGTGCGGCGTAAGGTGGCGTCTCCCTTTGGGTGCCCCGGCGCCCTTCCCTTCGATTCCCCAAGGAAACACTTCCCATGGACATCAGCATCAAGAAATCCGATCTGGCCACACGCGCCGTTGGCGCCCTGGCGGTGGGCGTACTGGAACACGAAAAGAAGCTCTCCGGGCCAGCGGCGGCCCTTGACCGGGCTACACGCGGTGCGCTCAGCGCTTTGTTTCAAAGCGGGGATTTCACGGGCAAGCATCTGGAGACAGCCGTCCTGCACCCGCCGGGGGTGAAGGCCAAACGAGTGCTGCTGGTGGGGATGGGCGCCCGAGCGGCGCTCACAGGGCAACGCGTGCTGCTCGTCGCGGCGCAGGCCGCGCGCCGCGCACGCGAGATGTCGGCGGGTACCTTGGCGGTCGCACTGGAGGCGCCGGGGCTTGGGGCTGAGGCGGTGACGCAGGCCCTGGCCGAAGGGGCAGTGCTCGGGCACTACCGCCACACCGCCTATCGCACCGGCTCGCGGAGCGCCTTGGAGCGCATCGAGCTGTGCTCGGCCACTGCCGTGACCAGGGCGCAGAGCGCCGCCGTCGCGCATGGCGCGATGCGCGGTGAGGCGGTGTGCTTGGCGCGCGACCTCGCGAACACGCCAGGCCAGGACCTGGTGCCCGAGCAGCTCGCGCAACATGCGCGCGAGATCGGCAAGCGGGTGGGCGCCAAGGTCTCGGTGTTCGATGTCGCCGCCATGGAACGGCTGGGCATGGGCTGCATCCTGGCGGTCGGCCGTGGCAGCGCGAATCCACCACGATTCATCGTGCTCGACCGGCCCGCCACCGCAAGGCGTGGCAAGAAGCCGCAGACGATCGTCATCATCGGCAAGGGCGTGACGTTCGACACCGGGGGCTACTCCCTCAAGCCGCGGGAAGGCATGTCGAAGATGAAGTACGACATGGGTGGCTCGGCGGCCGTCCTTGGCTTCTTCGCGTCACTGCCTGCGCTGGGCGACCTGCCGGTGCGGATCGTGGGGCTCATCCCGAGTGCCGAGAACATGGTGGGTGCTCGAGCCGTCAAGCCCGGCGATGTGGTGCGCGCGCTGGATGGCACCACCGTCGAAATCACCAACACCGACGCCGAGGGGCGCCTGCTATTGGCGGACGCTCTGGGCTATGCCAAGCGCTTCGAGCCTGACGCGGTGCTCGACTTGGCCACGCTGACCGGCGCGATCAGTATCGCATTGGGCCGGCAGTATGCGGGGCTCTTCACCACGGACGACCGCTTGGCGGCCGAGCTGCAGACAGCCGGCGAGACGGTCCACGAGCGCCTATGGCGCATGCCGATGAACGAGGACTACCTGGCCGAGATGAAGAGCGACACGGCCGACCTGGTCAACTCGAACGAGCGGCGCGAAGGCGCTTCGAGCACGGCGGCGTCGTTCCTCATGCATTTCGCCAAGGATATGCGCTGGGCGCACTTGGACATCGCGAGCACGGGGTGGACCTATGCCGAGCGCGCGGATTCGCCGCGCGGGGCCAATGGCTTCGGGGCGCGCCTGCTCACGCGGTGGTTGGAGACTCGCCTTAAAGGGTGATCATGCTGCGGCCGCCGTCTGCCATGACCGCGGCGTCACTTGCGGGCGATGGCTTTCTTGCGCGGCGCCACCACGGCGGGCTGCTCGCGGACCACGGACAGCCCGCTCCCGTCGTGTTCCAGGCGCAGCATGCGGCCCTTGGGGTCCATCCAAACCGTGAACCGACTGCCGGGATCGGTCATCACGAAGCGCCGGGTGACCACCCGCTTGCCACCCCAGCGCACGGTGTCCGCACCTGCCGCTGAGACCGTGGCCTCGGTGGTGGTGCTGGTGGCGCCCAAGGTGATCAGTTGGATGGGCCGCTTGGTGAAGGACTGCGGTGAGAGGCTGCGGCAGATGATGTCGAACAACGAGAAGACGAGGGGGTCCATCACGTAGAGCCGGCCGGCCGGGCGGACGATCCGGTCGATGCCGCCGGCGCCATCGACCTCTGAGGACACGGTCAGGGTGGTGTCGTCGGTCGAGACGTTCTTCACCGTCGAGTGGTCTTCAAAGGTCTGTTTGGACAGGTACGTACGCATCCCGAAATCGAACTCACTCAACACGGTCTGGCTGGTCTTCTCGAATTTGATCTCGACGCCGGAGGCGTCCCGGATTTTCCGTTCCACCACCGCAGTCACCACCAGGGAATCCCCCGAGCGCACATATTCGAAATGTTCGCGGGCAACCGGCTGATCGCCTTGGAAAACGATGAAATAGCCCTGATCCAGCGTCATGGGGCCATCGGCGCGGGCGGAGAGCGAGCACAGGCACAGCAGCGAGGCGGCGAGAACGCCGCGAAAGAAGTGGCTCATGATCACTAATCGTAGCACGCGGGGTGGGGCCGCCGTTCATAACCCTTTGCAAGTTCTCGTCGGCATGGTATTGGCACTGTCGCTGCTTACGGGCTGCACGTCGGCCCCCCGGAAGCACTTTTAAGTGCCTGTGGCGAAAGCCTTGCTTGCGCAGCATCCCGAAGCTCTGTTACTTGACGTGCGCAATCCTGATGAATGGAACGACGACCTTGGCCTTATCGGTGCTGCAGCCGGGGCGCGGTCGAGATGATGTTGTCACGAAGTGGCTTCACTGACCTCGCCAATCTCGAGGGTGGCATGAGCACCTGGAGAGCGGCTGGCAACTGAGCGCGGAAGGGAGGAAGTCATGTTGTTCGAAGAATACTACGAGCGTTTTTTCGGTGGTGACGAAGACGAAGTCCTGGACGATGAGGATATCGAAGAGGACGATGATGACGACGATGCTGACGACGAGGATGGAGATGAGTTCGACGAAGACGGGGAGGACGATGCCTCGTGGGAGTTGGATGCCATGCTCGACACGGACGACGAAGCACTGTTGGGCGAGAACGATTCGGACGAGGAGGAATAGCCTCGGCCACGGCGGTCAGCTCTCGATGCGTTCCAACCTCGCCACACATTCAATATGGGGCGTGTGCGGGAACATGTCGTAGGGCGTCACCTCAGCCAACGGATATCCCAGTCCAGCGAAGTCCTTGAGATCCCGCGCCATGGTCGCCGGGTTGCACGAGACGTAGACCACACGTCCCGGTCGCAACTCGGCGACTCGCGCGACCACCCGCGGGTGCAGGCCCGCCCGTGGCGGATCCACCACGACCACATCGGGCTTCACCGCGCCCTCACGTTCACCGCGCGCCCACTGACGCAGGACCGCGCGTGCGTCCCCGCACACGAAGCGCGCGTTGGGCCGGTCGTTTCGCACCGCATTGCGCTTGGCCCGCTCGATCGCCGCACTCACGCTCTCCACGCCGATGGCTTCGCGCGCGGCCCGTGCGAACAACAGCGTGAGCGTCCCCGCGCCGCAGTACAGGTCGAGCACCTGCTCGTCACCCTGTAGCCGCGCGGCCGCCAAAGCGCCCTCATACAGATGCTCGGCCTGGGCGCTATTGGTCTGCAGGAAGGCATTGCCCACGACCTCGAATTCCAGCCCGAGCAGACGCTCCAGGATCACGCCGGTGCCTTCCAGGACATGCTCCTCTTCCATGAAAGCCACGTTGGAACGGGTCGTATTGATGCCGAGCGACACCGACTGCACACTGGGTGAGAGCGCCCGCACTGCATGGGCCCAGGCGTCGAGCCCGCGCAGCTCGCCCGAGGTGGCGATCAGGTGCACGGCGCACGCATTGGTGTGAACAAGGTGACGCACCATGAGGAAACGTGCGATGCCCTCGTGTCGCACCGGGTGATAGGCGGGCCAGCGGTGCTCTGCCGCGAACGCCTGCGTCAGCCGAACGATCTCGACCACGAGTGCGGTGGTGATGTGGCACTCGTGCACCTCGAAGACTTTGTCGAACGTGCCGCGTTCATGCATTCCCAGCAACGCCGGACCGTCGGGGCGCGGCATGAAGCTGAACTCCATTTTGTTGCGGTAGTGCCAAGCGCTCGGCGCTGCGACAATCGGGTTCACCACGGGCGAAAGGATGCCGCCCAGATGCCGGAGCGCCTCGCCCACCTGCTTATGCTTATGAAAGAGCTGCCGCTCATAGGGTAGCTCCTGCATGCGGCAGCCGCCGCATTGGTGCACATGCGCGCAGCGAGCTTCGATCCGTTCGGGCGAGGGCGTCTCGAGCGAGACCAACTTGGCTTCAGCGAACGACTTCTTGGCCTTGATCACGCGGGCGGTGATGCGGTCGCCCGGCAGGCCTCGGTCCACGAACACCACCCGGCCATCGTCGCGTCCCAGGGCCTTGCCGCCGATGGCGAGGTCGGTGACCTCGAGCGTGAGCAGATCTCTGGCTTTCATCGGGGCGTCCGGGGCCTTCCGCGAAGTTTCCTGGGAACCATTCGGGGGTTTCGACTGTCTATCCATACAAGACGAACTCGCGATTCCCGCCCAAGGACCCCACGCTAGCACAGGAGATGAACATGCGTAGAACGAAGCCACTCGGTTGGCTCGTGTGTCTTGCACTGCTCGCGATGACTGCCCTGCACGCCCCGGCCACGGCTCAGACTGCGCGCGGCGGGTGGCTCGGGGTATCGACTCAGGACCTGAGCTCCGGCCTGCGTGAGGGGCTCGACTACGAAGGCGATGGCGTACTGGTCACGCGCGTCGTCGATGGCAGCCCGGCCGAGCGCGCTGGGGTCCGCAACGGGGACATCCTCTTCTCCTTCAACTCGCGCACGCTCACTTCACCCGAGCAACTGCGCACGCTGGTGGCCGATTCCGCCCCCGGGCGAACGGTGGCATTGGGCATTGTGCGTGACGGCAGGCGCCGCACACTGTCGGCGGAACTCACTGCCCGCGAGGACGAATCGGGAGCGTGGGAGGCGCCCACCCCACCGACTGCACCGATGACTCCCCGCGGTTCGCGTACCCCGCGCACCCCGCGTGCCCCGCGCGAGCCCGAGATCCATATCTGGAAGGACGGTAAGGAGCTCGATCCCGATCAGTTGCATGACGGCTTCGAGATGGGCGATGGGGACCGCAAACGCATCGTCATCCGCACTCCTTCCGGGGTTGGCGCGGGGCGTGGCCGCTTAGGGGTGAGGGTCGAATCGCTCAACCCGGACCTTGCCCAGGCCTTGGGCGATGGGAGCGGGCGTGGCGTGTTGGTGCTGGAAGTGATGGATGGAACCGCGGCGCAGAAGGCGGGTATCAAGGCGGGGGACATCATCGTTTCGGTGGACCGCGAGGCCGTTTCGAATACCGACGAACTCGTGAGTGCACTGAAAAACGAAGATGGCCGCGTTTCGATCGGCGTGGTGCGCCGAGGCGTCAAGCGCACGATCGAGGCGAATCTCGAGGACGCCCCGCGAATGATGCGTTTCAACAACGGGGATGGGCAGTTGGGCCTGGGCCGACTGAGGGAGATGGAGCGTCCGCGCGTCCGCGTCGAACAGGACATGGACCGCGAAGAGCTTCGAAAGGAGCTCGAGCGACTTCGTTCCGAGCTGCGTGACCTCAAGCGAGAGCTGGAGGATTCCAAGCGGTGATCGTACGCGTGGGTGATGTCATCCCGCGCGAACAAGCCAGACACCACCGGGAGTTCGGGGGGCGTCGTCCGACCCGCCACACCGCAAGGTGGATAGCATGGGGCGCAGTACGCGCGGGAAGGTGCAGCGCGGCGCTCTCCTGATATTCCCGGTGGACTCATTCACGCATCGCCCGGCCTCTGGGGAGAGGGCCGGGCGTTCGTGTCCATGGCGAGCACCCTCTAGGATGCCAAGCATGTCGCCCTTCGATCCGAGCTATTGCCCCAGGTGCGCCGCCGCGCTCGAGCCGCGCGCCGAGCATGGCACGTTGCGCCCCACTTGCCCGGCGTGCGCGTTCATCTGGTATCGCAATCCCGTTCCCGCTGCGGGCGTGCTCGTGGAGCAGGACGGCCGCGTGGTGCTGGTGCGGCGCCGTTACGAGCCGCGCGTGGGGTCATGGTGCATCCCCGCGGGCTTCATGGAGGCGGGCGAGACGCCGGAGCAATCGGCCGGGCGCGAGGTGCTCGAGGAGACCGGGCTGGTGGTCCAGATCATGCGTTTGTTCGGCGTCTATGCCGGCTTCGACGATCCGCGCGTACGAGCCGTGTTGATTCTGTACCTGGGCGTCGCGACGGGTGGCGCCCTGATGGCGGGCGATGATGCGCTCGAGGCCGAGTGGTTCCCACTAGAGGCGTTGCCCGCGGACATCGCATTCGCATCTCATGCGCAGGCGCTGGCGGAGTTGCGCGCAAAGCCCTGAAACCTCCCGCGCGTGGGCGAGCAGCGAAGTATCCCCGCCCCCCCTCACGCAGGTGCGATCGCTAGGCGCAGGCCGCGGCCTTGGCGGTCTCCTGGCCTCCCAATGCCAACGCCAGCACCGAGCCCGTCAGCATGGCGCGCTCGAAGTCCATGTCGTCGAAGGGCGCCCCATCGCGTTTATTGCTCAGATTCAGCACCCCGAGCAGGCGCTCGCGATGCACGAGTGGCACCGAGATGAAGGAGTCCGAGTTGTAGGCATCCACGCCGCTGGGATTGACCAGCGAGGCATCTTGGCGCATGCGAACGAAGAGCGGCCGCTTGTGGTGCGCGACCCAGCCCGAAACCCCCTGTCCGACCCTCACCCGAACGGCACCTGCGATCTTGGGGTCCAGTCCGCGCTGCGCCAGGATGCGCAGGCCGGTACCCTGCTCGTCGGCACGCATCAAGCTGCAGCGTTCCACCTCGAACTGCTCGCAGAACCACGCGACCAGGGTCCGCGTGAATCCCTTCTCGTCGTGTTCGCGCGCCAGTACTTGGAACACATCGCGCAGGAAATCGAGGGTGCGTCGCATGTCGGTGCTCGCCGACTGCGCCCCTGCCAGCTGCGCATAGGCCTCGTTCAGGTGCGATGCAGCGGCGCCGGTCTGCTCTTCCAAGGCGCCCAGGTTCTGCTTCACCCGCTCCAGTTCGTCGCGATAGGCATCGCGATGTTGGTGCAGCGCTTCCAAGTCATGCGCGAGCTGGTTCAACTGCGTGTCTTTGCCGCGGTCATCCTCGGCCAGCGCCTGATAACGCTCCTCCATTTCACGCAGCCGATCCTGCATCACGACCGTGGCCTGACGGGTGTTTTCCTCGGCGTGACGCGACTCGGGCGTGGGCCGACCGGCGGCGTGCAGGCGTCGGGCGATGGCGAGTGCGGCCAGACTCTTGACCGGGATGATCTCGCCCACGCTCTGGCTCGGAAACGCATTCTTGCGCGGGCTGGTGATCACGAGCATCGCCAACAGGTCATCCTGGTCGGCCAGCGGCAGGCAGATACTGGATTGCCACGCCAGCGGCGCCGCCAAGGGCTGCAGCTGGACGGCCTCGAAGCGGTCCGGTTCGTAGACCGGATTCGACTGGAACAGCTTGGCAAGGAACGAGCGGCGCCCGTCGGCATTGAAAAATGCACTGGGCTGGAAGAACTTTCGCACGAGTCGTGCGGGCAACTGGTCGACCGGAATGATCATGTCGCGGCGCTCCAGACGGCCGCGCTCGCGCCCGTACACCCGCACGAAGGAATCCCGGCTGCCCTCGTAGAACGCCAGGGTCGGATGCCAATCCGGCTGTACCGCACGCAGATAGGCGAGCAGTTGGTCGATCACGCCCTCGAGGTCGAGCGAACTGGTGAGCCGCTCCGAGATATCGCGCAGATGGAACTTCGACATGATGCAAACCCCCTGCCTGTGAATGCACATGAATGGACCCGCAGGCTCAGGCAATGCGTGTGCCGGGGGGGGCGTGCATCGTGCGAACCGCCGGGTGAGAACGCGCACTGGGCAACGCAGCGCCGACGGCGAGGGCGGCAAGGGCGTGCTGGCGAGCGTGCGTTCTCGTCGCTACAGTGCGCGGGTCAACGCTTGTCCCCGACCTCGTGGTGGAGGAGTGCCTCATGCCTGAGCTGCTCACCAACCGGCCGCTGCTGCACATGACCTCCGAGTTGGGCCGCGTCATGGCGGCCGCCAAGGCGCGCGAGGCCGCAGGGGAGCGAGTCCTTCATCTGGAGCGCGGCGAGCCCGACTTCGACACGCCGCTGCACATCTGTGAGGCACTCGCCAAGGCAGCGCGTGATGGCCACACCCATTATCCAGATCAGCGCGGCGAGCGCTCTTTGCGCGAGGCGTTGATCGAGAAGCTGACGCGCGAGAATGGCTTTGTCGCGCATCTCGACGACATCACCGTGACTGCAGGGGGCACGCACGGACTGTTCATCACCATGCAGGCGCTCCTCGGCAGCGGAGATGAACTGCTGGTGCTCTCGCCGCATTGGATGGCGATCCCGAAGTTGGTGGGTTTCGTCGAGGGCGCGTCGTATCGCTCGCTGCCTGTTTATCTGGAGCTCCAATCGGGGGCGTGGACCGAGGCGGCTTTCGCCGACCACCTGCGCGCGGCGCTGGCGCCGAACACCAAAGGCATCTACTGCAACTCCCCGAACAATCCCACGGGTGTCGTGCTGACCTCCGGGCAACTTCAAGCCATCGCCACAGTGGCGATCGAGCGGGACCTCTGGGTGATCAGCGACGAAGCTTACGAGCATCTGGTCTACGACGGTGCCCAGCACCGGAGCATCGCCGCGCTCCCCGGCATGGCAGAGCGCACCATCAGCGTGTACACGTTCAGCAAGTCGTACGCGATGACCGGCTGGCGCGTTGGGTATGTGGTGACGCCGCCCGCGATGCGCGCGGTGATGGGGCCGCTGCTGGCCTTCTATACCACGCACGGAGTGTTCCCCGCGTCGCAACTGGCGGCCTTGGCGGCTGTCACGGGGCCGCAGGACGAGGTATGGCGTATGCGGGATGCCTACGCTGAGCGCCGGGCCTTGTTGCTCGCTGGGCTTGCGGGCTGCGAGGCGGTGGCGGTGCCAACGCCCCAGGGCGCGTTCTACGTTTTCGCCGACATCTCCCGCGCCCGGGGTTCGCGCGATGTCTGGAACTTGATCGACGAGTGGCTCATGTTGGGGGTGGCAGCGCTGCCCGGCACGGCGTTCGGGCCGGCGTTCGGCGACTGGGTTCGTTTGGCGCTCTGCACGCGGCGTGAGGATGTCGCCGAGGCGGCGCGGCGGTTAGCGCAGCATCACGCAATGGAGGCGCAGCCATGAATGACGATGCCCTGACCGTGGTGCACGGTGTCCCCGATGAGGCTTCGGGTGTGCTGCTGGTGGGCGTCCTCCAATCCCAAGGGATCGAGGCCGTGCTGCACTCGGCCAATGTCGCCGGATACGGCACCTGGCTCAAGCGCGATTGGTCCACGACAGCGTGGGGCGAAATCCTGGTCGCGACCGAGAATGTGGAAGAGGCGCGCAACATCATCGTCGAGTACGTGGCGGCGCTGCAGCAGGGCGGCCAAGTGAGCGACGCTGATGTCGGCCCGTTGATCGAGCCCGACGCCTGAACGCAGCGCCGCCCGCCAGGGGAGCACCCTCGTGCGCTGCGTATGCGACCGTCAAAGATCTTCTTCGTCCTCGGCCGCGGCAGTGGTCGTTTCGTCCTCATCCGGCACTTCGATGAGATAGGTGTCACCGATCCGCTGCGGGATGATCACGCGCGACAGTGCCAGGTCGAACACCTCGTCCATGGATTCGACGGGAATCAACTCCAAGCGTTCGCGGACATCGGCGGGGATGTCGTCCACATCCTTCACGTTCGCAGTGGGGAAGATCAGCGCGCGAAAGCCGGCGCGGTACGCAGCCAGCGCCTTCTCGCGCATCCCGCCCACGACCAGGACCTTGCCGCGCAGGCTCACTTCGCCCGTCATGGCGATATCATGTTTGATCGAACGGTCGCTCAGCACCGAGGCGATCACCAACCCGATCGTGACCCCCGCCGAGGGGCCGTCCTTGGGGACGCCGCCCGCCGGGAAGTGGATGTGGATGTCGTATTTCTGGAACGCGCTCGGCGGTACCTCGAGTGCTTCCGCGCGGG
>JBDSKE010000088.1:0-7160 GCA_039917105.1 Candidatus Eiseniibacteriota bacterium
AAAGTGCCGACGAGTGTGCCCTCGGCGGTAAGCGACTGCGCGACCGTTGGCGATTGCGTGAGCGCTGCCATGGTCACGCCGCTGCCACTGATCGGACCCGCCATACCCGTGGCGCGCGCGAGGCCGACACGCGCAGTGACCTGTGGGCGTTGGGATGCGTGCTGTTCGAGATGGCCACCGGCCGGCGCGCCTTCGAGGGGCGCAGCCAAGCCTCGCTCATCACCGCCATCATGGGCAGCGAGCCGCCGTCGGTCTCGCAGGTTTCACCCGTGGCGCCGCAGGGGCTCGATCGGCTGGTCCGCACCCTGCTCACGAAGGACCCCGACGAGCGCGTGCAGACGGCGCATGATGTGAAGCTGCAGCTTCAGGGAATCGCCGAAGGCGGCTCACAGGTGGGCTCGGCTCTCCCGGCGGTGGGCCCGCGCCGCCGGCGCCTGAGCGTTGCCTCGCTGATTGCTGTAGCCGCTTCGCTGCTCGCCGTCACGCTTGCCGGGTTCATCCTGTTTGACCGCCTCGCCCCCAAGCGTCCGGTGATCCTCTCGTTGACCGCACCCGAGCACGCGCGATTCCGTGAGTATGCCTCCAACGCGGTCATCTCGCCGGACGGCAGGGCGATCGCGTACCTGGCCGAGGACTCGAGCGGGACTGCGAACATATGGCTGCAACCCTTGAATTCTCCCGAAGCGACGCGATTGATGCGCGCGAGGGCGGGTGCCGGGATAGGTTGGTCGCCCGACAGCCGCAACTTGGCGATTACCACTATGGGCAAGCTCCTATCTGTCGCGATCGGGGGCGGAACCCCTGTTGAACTCTGCTCCGCGCCGAACGCGAGGGGGGTGGCGTGGGGAGCTGATCATGTGCTTGTCCTGGCAAATGGGACGCAGGGGCCACTCCGCCGCATCGCGGCCACCGGCGGTGAGGTGACGGATGCCACCCGGCTGGATTCCACTCGCCACGAAGCGGCGCATCGCTTCCCTTGCTTCCTGCCCGATGGGAAACACTTCCTCTATGCGTCGTTGCCACCGGGTCCCGAGGGTTTCGGCATCTTCGTGACCTCACTCGGTTCTTGGCAGGGTCGCAAGATCATGAACGCTGAGTCGGCGCCGGTGTATGCCGAGCCGGGATATCTGTTGTTCCGGCGCGCCGGGAAGATCATGGCGCAACGCTTCAATGCGCGCGCAATGAAGCTCGAGGACGGACCGTTCGCGCTCGCCGATGCGCCGCCGGTTTCCGATATCGACGCGGAACCCATTGCGAGCGCCTCGAACGATGGCCGTTTGGTCCATCTGGTGGGGCAGTATCCGGAGACCGAGTTGCAGTGGTATGATCGGTCAGGTGCAACGCTCGGCACGCTGTCGGTTCCACTGGGGCGGTGGGGTCGTCCCGTGCTCTCACCGGACGACCGGTTCGCGGCCGTGGTGAATGACGGGGACCTCTGGCGCATAGACCTTGCACGTTCGGCCGCAGTTCGGCTCACCTCGACGGGTGACCTTGTTTCGGACGCCGTCTGGTCGCCCGACGGTGGCAGGGTCGCATACACGCGAGGGCTGCGCGGGCGCGAAGAGGTTCACATCCTGAGTTCGGACGGAACCGGGGAGGAGCGCCTCCTGTCCACCACCAACGATCTGTTCAAGTCGCCGGACGATTGGACCCAAGCGGGATTGGTGATCTGGAGCATCTCGAACTCCTCACTGCGCGATGTGTGGCTCGTGCCTGACAATCCTGGCGCGAAACCGATTCCAGTCATTCGGACCCGATATGGGGAGTCCGGCTCTCAGGTCTCGCCCGACGGAAGGTGGATCGCCTATCTGTCCAACGAGGCGGGGGTCGAGGACGTTTATGTCCAGTCGTTTCCCGTGCCGGGACACAAGGTTCGGGTGACCAGCGAGGGCGTGGGTGGCATGTGGTGGATGCCCGGCAGCGACGAACTCTGCTACCGGGCCGTGAACGGCCGAGCGGTGAAGAGCGTGAAGCTCACCCGCACGGGCGAAGACCTTGACGTCGGCCAGCCGAGCGTCCTGTTCCAGTTCGGCCCACAAGTGATCCGATCGGATTTCAGCCGGGACGGTAAGCGCATCCTCGTCAATGCCACGAGCCCTGGCGCGCAGGAGCGCCGGTTCCGCGTGGTGCTCGACTGGCCAGAAATGCTGGAACGATGACGCTCGCACCTCGCACCCGGCTCGGCCCCTACGAGATCCTCGCTCCGCTCGGCGCGGGCGGCATGGGCGAAGTGTACCGCGCCCGCGATACGCGGCTGGAGCGAGAGGTCGCGGTGAAGGTCTTGCCGCCCGCGATGCGCACCGATCGTGACGCCCGCGCGCGCTTTCGGCGCGAGGCGCTGGCGCTCTCGCGTTTGAACCACCCGAATATCGAGATGGTCCTGGACCTCGGGGAGGACGCCGGCATCGATTACATGGTGCTCGAGTTCGTGCCCGGGGAGACCCTGGCGTCGCGCGTCACGCGCGGCCGGGTGCCGGAGCGCGAAGCTGCGGAGATCGGCGCGCAGGTGGCCGAGGCGCTCGCCGAGGCCCATGAACGCGGCGTGCTGCATCGCGACCTGAAGCCCGGCAACATCATGGTCACGCCAAAGGGGCGGGTGAAGGTGCTCGACTTCGGCCTCGCGAAACTCGTGCACGAGCCCAGCGATGACACGCGCACCATGGACCTGACGAGAGTGGGCACCACCACGGGTACGCTCGCCTACATGGCCCCCGAGCAGTTGCTGGGTGAATCGATCGATGCGCGCGCCGACCTCTACGCGCTCGGGGTGGTGCTCTACGAAATGGCAACCGCGCTACGTCCGTTCAGCGCGGCCATCGCGACCGCGCTGACGAACGAGATCCTGCACGGTCGGCTGACCCCACCGCGGACACACGAGCCTTTGCTTTCGGCGCGGGCCGAGGCGGTTGTGCTTCGCGCAATGGACCGCGAGGCGTCGCGTCGCTACCAGACCGCCGGCGAAATGCTCGGCGAACTGCGGCGTCTGGCCGCAGCGGACGTGGGGGATTCGGGCGAGACTCCCGCTTCGGCCCTCGCGCCTGCGCGACGCGTGACATCGATTGCGGTACTGCCGCTGGAGAATCTCTCGGGCGATCCGGCGCAGGAGTATTTCTCCGACGGCATGACCGAGGAACTCATCGCGTGCCTGGCGCAGGTGCGGGCGCTGCGCATCATCTCGCGCACCTCGGTCATGCGTTACAAGGGCCAGCACCGCGCCATCCCCGAGATCGCGCGCGAACTGAATGTGGACGCCGTGGTCGAGGGCTCGGTGCGTCGCGCAGGGGACCGGGTCCGCATCACGGCGCAACTGATCGACGCCACGACCGAACGCCACTTATGGGCCAAGTCGTACGAGCGCGACATGAAGGAAGTGCTCACGATGCAGGGCGAGGTGGCAGCCGCGATTGTCGAGGAGATCCAGGTCAGTGTGACGCCACAAGAGGAGACCCGACTGCGCGAGGCGCGTGCCGTCCAGCCAGAAGCATACGAAGCCTACTTGAAGGGTCGCCACTTCATCGAACGTCGCACCGAAGACAGCCTGCGTTTGGGACTGGCAAGCCTTGAAACCGCCCTGCGACTCGATCCCACATTGGAATTGGCGCACGTCGGGCTGGCCGATGCGTACAACCTCATGGGCTTCATGACGGTGATTCCTCCCCGCGAGGCGTTCCCGCATGCGCAGGCCGAGGCGCGCCGTGCGCTCGAGATCAATCCCTCCAGCGCCGAGGGGCTCACCTCACTTGCCTATGTGTCGCTCTATCATGACTGGGACTTCGCCGAAGCCGAGCGCCTGTTCCGCAAGTCGATCGACCTGAATCCGAAGTACTCCCAGGCGCACCTTTGGTTCGCGAACCTGCTGACCGTGTGCGGCCGGACGGCCGAAGCGCAAGCGGAGGCCCAGACGGCGTGGACTTTGGACCCGCTCTCGAATGTCGCCATCGCGCTGGGTGGGTGGTTCCCGTACTTGGCGGGGCGCTTCGATGAGGCGATCCAGAAATTCGAACGGGTTGTGCCACTCCTCCATGATTTCGGACAGCTGTACTACTGGATGGGGCTGGCGTATGCGCGCACGGGTCGCGATGCCGAAGCCATGCCTACATTCTCTCGCTGCATCGAACTGCTTGGGCGCACCCCGATGGTGTTGTCCGGACTCGCGACAGCGCACGCACTGGCGGGACGCGGAGACGCAGCGCGCGATATTCTTGCGGAACTTGAGGTGCAGGCCACAACTCGATATGTTGCATCATACTATCTGACTCAAGTGTGGGTTGCAATTGGCGATCATGAGGCAGCTCTGGCGGCTCTGGCCCGGGCATTCGACGAGAAGGTTCACTGGTTGGCTGCGATCCATATCGACCCATCGCTGAACGGACTCCGTGACGAACCGCGATTCGCGGAACTCGCCGCCCGGGTCATCAAACAAGGATGAGGGAATGACTCTGACGGCAGGCAGCAAGCTGGGACCCTATGAAATCATCGCGCCGCTGGGCGCCGGCGGTATGGGTGAGGTCTATCGCGCGAAGGACACTCGACTCGGACGCGATGTCGCGGTGAAGGTGTTGCCCCAGCACTTGATCGAGAACGCGGATGTGCGTGCGCGCTTCGAGCGCGAGGCTCGCACGGTGTCGAGCTTGAACCATCCGCACATCTGCACGCTGCACGACATCGGGCGTGAGGGTGAGACGGACTATCTGGTGATGGAGCTGGTCGAGGGCGAGACACTCGCCGATCGCCTCCAGAAGGGCCCGCTGCCAACCGAGCAGGTGCTCAGGATCGGCGCCGAGATCACCGACGCGCTTGACCGCGCGCATCGGGCCGGCATCGTGCACCGCGACCTGAAGCCCGGCAACATCATGCTCTCCAAGAGCGGTGCCAAGCTCATGGACTTCGGTTTGGCGCGCGCGACAGGAATCGTGGGCGGCGGGGGTGGGAGCGGTGCCAGCATCACCGGCCTCACGCAATCACCGACCGTGGCCCAGCCGCTCACCGCGCAGGGCTCGATCGTCGGCACGTTCCAGTACATGGCGCCGGAACAACTCGAGGGCGCCGAGGCCGACGCGCGCAGTGACCTATGGGCGTTGGGTTGCGTGTTGTACGAAATGGCAACAGGCAAGCGCGCGTTCGCGGGCGCGACCCAGGCGAGCCTCATCAGTTCGATCATGAAGGACCAGCCGCGGCCGATCAGCGAACTTCAAGAACTTTCACCCCCAGGGCTCGATCGACTGGTGCGCGCTTGCCTCGAGAAGGATCCCGAGGAGCGCATCCAGACTGCACGCGATGTTCGCCTGCATCTGCGCTGGATCGCCGAAGGTGGCTCACAGGCAGGCGTGCCCGCGCCGGTCGCCGCACGTCGCCGCAGTCGTGAACGTCTGGCGTGGATGCTCGTGGCGGCTGCCAGCGTTGCAGCAGTCGCACTCGCGGTGATCCATTTCGGATTTCCGCCGCCGCCGCCGCAGACTCTGCGTTTCCAAGTCACGACCCCCAATACGGTCCAGTCCCAGGGCTCACCGCGCATCTCGCCCGACGGTCGCACGATCGCATACAACGCCACGGACTCCACCGGCGCGAGCCGCATCTGGGTCCATCCTTTGGGCTCTCTCGTGGCGCAGGTGCTTCCAGGTACGGAAGGCGCGAGGCGACCATTCTGGTCCCCTGACAGCCGATTCATCGGCTTCGTCGCGGGCGGGAAGATGAAGAAGATCAGCCTCACCGGTGGCCCGCCCTCGGTGATCTGTGATGCCGCCACAGGCGCGGACGGCACATGGGGCCGCAGCGGTGTCATTCTGTTCGATGGGGGTGGGCCCGATCCGATCCTACGGGTCGCGGCCAGCGGCGGCATTGCCGCACCCCAGGTGAGCGCGGATTCCGCAGGGCAGGTCTTCCAGGTCGGTTGGCCCGAGTTCCTACCGGACGGCAAACACTTCCTGTATCTCTCGATCCTGCCGCAGCCAACCCTGCGGGTGGGGTCGCTTGATTCCAAGAAGGTTGTCATCCTGGGGCCGTGTGAATCCCAGGTGCAGTACCTGCATACCGGGCACTTGCTGTACTCCCGAAGTGGCTCGCTCGTGGTGCAGCCTTTCGACGCGCGCGCACTCAAGTTCGTGGGCGAACCGATTCCGGTCGCGGAACAGGTGGGCTCGAGCGCCGTCGGGAGTTCGGATTTCTGGGCCTCCGACAACGGGGTATTGGTCTACTCCACCCGCTCGGCCGACACGGGGCAGCTGATAGAAGTGGATCGCTCTGGCAAGCAATTGAGATTGCTCTCGTGCCCACCCGAAGCGCAATGGCTCGCGCTCTCGCTCGACGGCCGTCGCATAGCTTTGCGCGTGATCGATCCCCAGGCGCGCACCCGGAACATCTGGACCATTGATCGAACCCGCGATCTGGCGACCAGGTTCACCTTCGAGCCGACGAATGAGAACTATCCGCAGTGGTCTCCGGATGGCAAGCAGATCGCTTATTGGTCGGATGCCCCGGGCGCGGCAGGGATCACGACCAAACAGCTGACGGGCTCGGGCGAGACACAGCTGCTGACACCCGTCACGGACGAGGTGGTTCTCAAGGATTGGTCCCGGGACGGAAGCACGATCTTCTACGATCGCCCCACGGCGCTGGGGACGGATATCTGGGTACTCCCCACGACGGGGGAGCGAAAGCCACGACCTTTCCTCAATGGCGCGTACAATGAGTTCTCGGGAAGGCTCTCGCCCGATGGGCGCTTTCTCGCCTACGTGTCCGACGAGTCAGGTCGCGAGGAGGTTTACGTGCAGACCTACCCGGACCGCAACGAGAAGTGGCAGGTCTCCACGCGCGGCGGGGATGATCCACGCTGGGCTGATTCGGGGAAGGAACTCTTTTATCTTTCGCCGGATCAACAGTTGATGTCGGTGCCGATTCTGCTGCAGCCCACGTTTGACCCGGGCGCGCCGCAGGCCCTGTTCAACTCCCGTGTGATGCTTCCTGGACAGCAACGCTCTCACTATGGGGTGACCTCCGACGGCGGGACTTTCATCCTGTTCACCCCCGCGTCGACCCGGACCCGGCCCACCACCACGGTGGTCGTCAACTGGACGGCTGAAATCACCAAGCGATGACGCTGACCCCCGGCACCAAACTCGGCCCCTATGAGATCGTCGCTCCGCTCGGCGCAGGCGGCATGG
>JBDSKE010000089.1:0-8025 GCA_039917105.1 Candidatus Eiseniibacteriota bacterium
GATGCCGGATCGTTGGTCGAGGACGTGATCGTCGATGGTACGAGTGTGGGCGCGGTGGCCTCCTACACATTCACGAATGTGACGGCAACGCACACGCTGACGGCGTCATTCGTGGACGGCAATCATCCCCCGACGCTGTCCGTTCCCGACACCCTGACGGCGAACGAGGGCGCCTTGGTGGCTTTCAGCGCAGTGGCCACCGATCCCGAGTCCGCCGTGCAGCCCTTGACGTTCTCGCTCGTTCCGCCCTCACCCGCGAATGCCACCGTGGATGGCTCGACAGGTCAGGTGCAGTGGACTCCGGTCGATAACGGTAGCGCCACGATCCGCGTGCGCGTGAGCGATGGGTTCTCGGCGACCGAGGCCGACGTGCGTGTGGGCGTGCTGAATGTTGCGCCCACCGCGAGCATCGTCTCGCCCGCAGCCGGTGCACTCTATGCGCTGGGCGATGCCGTGGCGTTCACGGGAACCTATGCCGATGCAGGGGCCGCCGACACCCACACCGCGAGGTGGATCGTGGACGGACAGACCCTGACCGCCGTGGTCAACGCTGCCACACACACGGTCAGCGCGTCGTGGTCTGCGCCAGCGCCCGGGGTCTATTCGGTGCGGCTCGTGGTCACCGATGACGACGGTGGCGAAGGTCAGGCGACTCAGGTGGACGGGTTCGATGCCATGGTCGTCGTGTATGACCCAGCCGGCGGATTCGCCACCGGCGGCGGATGGTTCAAGTCCCCCGCTGGTGCATACCGTGCTGATACCACGCTCACCGGAAAGGCGAGCTTCGGCTTCGTGTCCAAGTATGCGCGGGGCGCTTCGGTGCCTACGGGCGAGACGGAGTTCCAGTTCAAGGCGGCGAACTTCCGGTTCCAGAGCAGCGCGTACGAGTGGTTGGTGGTCTCGGGTGCCCGCGCGCAGTACCACGGAACCGGGAGCGTGAACGGTGTGGCGGGATACAAGTTCACGCTCACGGCGACCGATGGTGATTTGATCGGTGGATTGGAGGTCGACCGCCTGCGCATCCGCATCTGGAGTGTCGCATCGGGTGGAGTCGCTTACGACAATCAGCACGGCGACAGTGACAGCGCCGATCCGGTCACCGCGCTGGGCGGCGGAAGCATCGTGATCCACAAACCGCCAGGGGGCAATGGGCGCGGCACGGAGCCGGCCGGTGTGCAAGCGCTTCCTGTCGTGTTCGCCGTGCACGCGCCCACTCCCAACCCATCACGGGCAGGCGCCGCACTGGTGCTTGACCTGCCCGAGGAGGCTGAAGTCACGGCGACCGTGGTCGACGTGACCGGTCGCGAGGTTGAACAGTTGCATCGCGGCGTGCTGCCAGCTGGTCGTCACCAGATTCGTTGGACGGCTGCCGACCGCACCGGGCGAAGAGTGGCGGCCGGTATGTACTTCGTCCGCGTCACGAGCGTTCGAGCGGGGAGCCCTCGTCAGTCGGCGGTGCGCAAGGTGATCATGCAATAGCCATCAGCTGCAGCGCTGTACCCCGGACCCCCGCGCCCAGAACGCGCGGGGGTCCGTTCGCTTGCGCTCACCGGCGTCGCTCCAACGTCGCAAGCCAGTTGGACACAACCACGATCGGGGCCTCGTTCTCCTGTCCCAGCGTGACCACCACAAAGCGCTGGCCATCGGGCGTGACGTCGTATGAGTTGCGCGAGGGGCGTTGGGTCACGTGGAACAGTTCGCGCTCAGCGCCGACCACGAGCGAGTCGCCGCGCGGCTCGACCGGCACCGCGGTCAGCGCACTGTGCCCGCGCACGAAGAACAACTCGCGCCCGTCGGCCCGCCATCGAGGTCGGCTTCCTCCCCGCGTCGAGATGCGCCGACGCGGCAGTTGGCTCCACGACGCGGGGAATCGCCGGGGGTTGAACGGCGAGAGGAAGATCTCCTCGCGATCCCCCTCGCGCATGGTGAAAGCGAACCACCGGCCATCCGGCGAGATCCGCGCACGGTCCACGCGGATCGGCGGGGTGAGCACGAGTGCGCTCCGCGGGTTCCACCACGCATTCGGGGGTAGTGAGTCGCGGCCGAGGTTATAGAGCACGATCCTGCCGGCCCGCTCGATGTAATAGCCCCCGTTCCCGCACAGCAATGTCCGGCCTGCAGGATCGAAGTCCTCTGGCCAATCGTTGTCGATGATCGCGTGCAACGGGTGCTCGGGAGTGCGGGCATCGAGGGGATGCCAGTACACGGCCATTGCGGCCTCGCGGTCCTCGTAGCGCCCATACACGATCGCCCGTCCGTCCCGACTCCAGAGCGGCATGAAGGCTCCGCCCGCGGTCTCCAACCGCCGACTGGTGTTGCGTTCCAGTTCCCACAACCAGACGTGAGTCGCGTTCCCATCCTGCGTCTCGACCGCGAGCCTGCGGCCATCGGGTGACAGGCGGACGTTCGCATGGTCGCCGCGCGTTCCGGTCTTGCCGATGACGTTGCCGGCGCGATCGAACCAAGCGACCTCATAACCCTGTCGTGGACCATGTTCGTCGTATGCGAGCGTGCCGGTGTTGGAAACCGTGGCATTCATCTTCCACGTGGTTGTGTCCAGATGCACCGTCTCGCCGGTCGCGAATGCGCGCCCGACCAGTCGACCCGTGGAGCGGTCCAACTTCTGAGCCATCAGCTTTCCGGTTTCCGTGAAGAGTAGGTGCTCGCCCGCCACCAGACCCTCGCACTCGGTCCCTCGAATCAGGCGAGGGCGCGGGTCGTCGAGCGAGGCGAGGAACACCCCGGCCCGCGGGGCCGTCAGGGCCGCGAGTCCTCCCAAAGGGAGACGTTCCCCCGCGTGGCGCGCCGCGAAGTAGATGAACCTGCGGCCATCGGGCAGGAAATGCGGTCATCGCAACGTGGTGAAGCGGACGGTGTCCAGACTGGCGACTTCACGCGGCGTTCCGCCCGTTGCGGATACCGCAAAGATGCCCGAACGGAACAAGGGCGCGAACACGATTTCCCCGCGGCTGCCCCAGCTTCCGCCGCGACCGCTTGCCGACTTGCAGATCTCCGATCGAAGGCCAGTGGCCAAGTCGACGCGCGCGAGATGCGTCAGCGTGAAGAACGCGAGCGATCGGCCATCGGGCGACCAGAACGGAAAGCGCGCATCCTCGGTGCCCGGCACACGTTCGGGTCGACTCCCGGCAAGTGGGCGGACCCACACTTGTTGTATTCCTTCGTCGTCCACCGCCGCGAAGGCCAGGCGGGTACCGTCTGGCGAGAGCACTGGCGGGCCGCCTGCGTCGCCCGTCAACAGGAACCGCGCGCTGTCAGGGGCACCGATGAGCGCGTGCAGCGCAGGCGGAGCGGGCCGGAGCGCATCGGACATCCGCCACACGCCAAAGACCGATAGCGCCAGAGCGGGCACCAAGAACAGTGCGTCGACCATCCTGCGCCGGCGACGCACCGGAAGCTCGGCATGCTCGCGCGCCTTGGCCGCGACACCCTCGAGCTCGGCCCGCAGCGCGCCTGCATCAGTCCAGCGCGCGGCCGGATCCTTCTCAAGGCAACGCGCAACGAGTTCAGCGAAGCCCACCGGGGTCCGGGGCCGCAACTCGGACACCAGCGGGACGCGACGTTGCAGAATGGCCTCGACCCGCGTCGTCTGATCCGCGCCGTCGAACGCGCGCAGGCCGGTGGCCATTTCGAACAGCGTTGCACCCAGCGAGAAGACATCTGACCGAGCATCGGCCTCGAGGCCCTGGATCTGCTCGGGCGAGACATAGGGGAGCGACCCCAGAACGGTTCCCGTGAGGGTGAGCGAACCCTCAGGGAACAGGACCGTTCCATCCCGTGGGCCAGTCAGCTCCTCTGCGGCCGGAGCTGCGACCCGGCGCGCGATACTGAAATCGAGCAGCTTGGCTCCGCCCTCGGTCAACATGATGTTGGCTGGCTTCAAGTCGCGATGGACGAGGCCCGAACGATGCGCCGCCTCGAGCGCCTCGACCACCTCGAGCGCGATGGTGAACAGGTCGCGCATCGGTATCGCGCCACGCTCGATCCTCGCAGCCAAGGTTTCGCCCCGCAGGTACTCGATGACCAGATAGTCAACGCCCTCGTCGTGGCCGATGTCGTAGATCTGGCAGATACGCGGGTGGTTGAGACGCGAGACCATGCGCGCCTCGCGCTCGAGCCTACGGCGGCGCTCGGGGTCGGCCGAGAGGTGAGGCGGCAGCACCTTGAGCGCGACCTCCCGATCCAAGCGCGTGTCGCGGGCCAGATACACCTCGCCCATACCTCCAGCACCGAGGCGCGCGATGATCTGGTACGGGCCGAGCCGCTGGTAGGGAAGTGGGTTCACGCTGGGAGCGAAGTCTAGACCTGATGTTTCAGGAGTGCGACCGGCCGGCAACCCCTTTGCCCAGCGCGCCCAGGCCGAAGTTTCACAAGCCCCGAACCACTACCGCGCCCTGAAGTTGGGTACACTTTGGCGCTGTTGCCACATCTTGCCCCCGGCAGCTCCCCGCGCCGGCCCGGCATCCCCCATCGAGGAGCCTCACGTGAAGCTGGTCCGCTTCGTTCTTGTCTCCCTGTGTTCGGTGTTGGCGCTTTGCGGACCCGCGGCCACAGTGCACGCCGTGACGCTCTCGGACAGCACCGAGAGCAACCGATTCGCGTTGCCGAACGGCTTGCAGGTCCGCACGCGACACATCCCGAACGCCAATGGCGTCGCGATCACGGTGGCGTATCGGGCGGGAACTCTATATGAGCCCGCGGGTCGGGAAGGCATCGGCGATCTGTTGGCCGAGCTGGCATACACCGCGCCCGCCGGGGATGTTCCCGAGCGAACGCAGGCCGAGATGAACTCGCTCCGCCCGCTGGGATGGGGCGTGCGCACCAACCAACACCTTGCCCTGCTCACCGAGGTCGCCACGCGCGAGCAATTCCCCGGCGCGCTGCGTCAGGTGGCCGCGCGTATGCGCGGCGTGAAGATCACCGATGCAACGCTCAAGGACGCGGTACTGCGTACGCGCCGCGATCTGGGCGCGCGCTTCTTCGGCGAGGCAGGCCTGGCGCTCTACTACCGCTCGGCCGACCTGGCCTATGGTGCGAGCGACGAAAGCATCGTGCGCCGCGCCTCGGGCAAGGGTCTGGATGGCATGAACATCAAAGAAGTCTCGGCGCTGCTACAGCGACTTTATGTCCCGGCCAATGGCGTACTCACGCTGGTCGGCGACCTTTCTGGCATGGACCTCGAAAAGGTGGTCCTGAGTGAGTTCGGTTCCATTCCTGCCGGCCGTGCCGCCGCGGAATCCGCTCCCCCCAAGTTCCGACCCGGTCTTCGCGCCATGCCCTGGAAGGGGCTTGAGCGCGCGGTGGGTGTACTCGCCGTGCAGTCGCCGGCGGTCACGGACTCCCTCCATCCTTCGTTCTTCCTGAGCGCCCTGATCACCGCAGCCGGCCTGCCCAAGAGTTGGGGGCCCGCGACACCGCCGCTCACGACCCGGTTCCAATACTCGTTATTCGATGACGCCGAGCTCGTGCGATTCTATCCGCCGGTGGGCCCCGGAACCGTCGACCCCCAGGGCATGGGCGAGGAGTTCTCGTTCCGGCTTGATGAATTGGCCTCCATCTCGGTCAACGCCGACCAGTTGGAACAGGTCAGGTCGAGCGTGGCGTGGATGCTCGGAGCCCCACTGACTCCTGAACTGAAGCGACGCGCGCAGGCCGAATCAGGGCCGCTCTCGACCCTGGGGACCATCATGGCGACCCGCGCACTGTGGCAGGGCGATGTGTTCTGGGATGACTACCTGGCCCGCTTCCAGTCGCAGCGGTACGGACATTCGAGCTTTTACATGCTCATGGACAGGCCCGACCACCAGTTCAAGCTGCTTTTCACGCCCGGCAAGTAGGGGTTCAGGGCTTGGGCCAGCGGCTGGCGATGGCCTCGAGGCGACCGGCCAGCTCGACATCGCGCGCCGTCACCCCGCCCGAATCGTGGGTCACCAGTTCCACCCGCACGGTCCCGTAGACATTCGACCATTCGGGGTGGTGATCCATCTCCTGAACCCTCAGCGCCGCCGCGGTCATGAACGCGAACGCCTCGACAAAGTCGCGGAATTGGTACACGCGGAGCAGCTTCCCGCCCGCCAGGTTCCAATCGGGCAAGCCCTCCAGTGCCGACTGGAGTTCGATCTCGGTGAGCTTGGGCGAACGCATCTCATTCCTCCTTTGACCGTCTCGCGAAACCGATGCTAGCTTCGTCACACATGGCGCGACGCATCCTCATTGGCATCGCCGGCGGTTCTGGTTCCGGCAAGACCCTCGTCGCACGCAACATCGTGCGCGAACTCGGGTCCGATAAAGTCGTCATCATCGATCAGGATTCCTATTACAAGAATCTTGAGCAGATTCCCTTCCGCGATCGCGAAGCGCGCAACTTCGACCACCCGGATGCATTCGACAGCGAACTGCTCAAGGCGCACCTGGCCGAACTACTCGCGGGCAATCCGGTCGACCAACCGGTGTACGACTACGCGCAACATCGTCGCAGCGACGAGACGCGGCGCATCAGCGACCATCATATCGTGGTGCTCGAGGGCATTCTGATCTTCAGCGATCCCGAACTGCGTGCGCTCATGGACATCAAGTTGTTCGTGGACGCCGATCCCGATGTGCGTCTCATGCGCCGACTGCGTCGCGACATCTCGGAGCGCGGTCGTTCGGTGGACAGCATCCTGCGCCAGTATGACGAGAGCGTGCGCCCGATGCACCTGCAGTTCGTGGAGCCGAGCAAACGATTCGCCGACGTGATCATCCCCGGCGGCGGCCACAACAAGGTGGCTATCGACCTGCTGAAGACCAAGATTCGCGAATTACTGCGCGAACGCGGCGTATTGGTGACTCCGTCGGTGGCGACGCTGACCTAGACGCAGTGGCCCACTGCCGCTGATGTCTGATCAACCGATAGCACTCACCATGGGCGCAGTTCTCCGGAATCGCTCCCGCGCGAGCCCCGACAGCGCGAACCTCACGCGATCCTCGAGCGATGCATCGGGCATGCCGTCGCACATCGCCGCGCCCCGCTTGGCTTCGTCCACGCGGAGCCCGAGTTGCCGGAGCCATGGAATCACTTCGTCGCGGCGCGCGTACGCATCAATATGCCCCAAGGCATGCTCGGTAGCCGATGCAGTCGCAGTCGCTTCAGTGGCCGCGGCTCTCTCTGCGGCTTGCTCCTGCGCCTGCGTCGTCCTGCTGCGCGCTTCGTCGCGCTTGCGCTCCATGAACCCAACGCCGTACATGCGCTCCGCCTCGTACTGGTTGTGCGCCCGGCAGCGTAGCCGCAGGTTCTGCACCGTTGTCTCGCCCCCACGTGCCACCGCCTTCACATGGTCGAACTCGAGCCATGTGTTCGCCTCGCAGCGTTTGCCGCCGTCGCTCACGAACGTGCACTGGCCGCCATCGCGCTGCGAGACTGTGCGCCGGATCTCTGCAGGGACATAGCGACCGTTCGCCTCACTGCTCCCAAGGCGTGACCGGGCGCACTTCGCGAACTTCTGCTGCTCGAGCTCTCGGACCAGAGAGTCCAGCGCGCGCTTGAGCACCTCGGCGACATCTCCCGAGGGCAGCGCGTGCCGCAGCAACGCCTGCGCGTAGCGCAGTTGCTCGTGGGTTTCATGATCAACGGTGACCTGGAGCGCGAACCTCCCAGGGGAGCGCGGCGCGATTCTTGGGCGCGGCGTAAGTGGTACCGGGTGCATGGGTTCAAAAGGCGCGACCGATGGAACCACTGGCCCCGGGGCCAGTTGAGGGACCGGCGCGGCCGTCGGTGGCGGGCATGCTTCGCAGTTTGGAACTGGAAGCACGATCGCCTGAACAAGCGTCGGCAAGTCGGGGCGCGGGAAGCGCTCCGCGAGCAGCAGCTCGATTGCGGCCTTGGTCCTGTGTTGGGCGGCCGCGAGCAGATCGACTGCGGTGTGCTCGGTGAGGTGCGGTGCCAGCAGGACCACGGCGCCCATGTGCAACCGTCCGTCCGCGATGGCGGGCAGGATCGAAGGAAAGCGACGTGCCATTCGCGCGACC
>JBDSKE010000090.1:0-23175 GCA_039917105.1 Candidatus Eiseniibacteriota bacterium
TCGTCCCCGTTCACATGGAAGGTGGTGCTGTCGTTGAAGGTGATCACCGGAAGCGCCACGGCGGGCGAAGCGTCCATCTTGGATTCGAACAACTCGTTGTACATGCCCTCGCTCAGGCGGCGACGCACGTTGTCGTGCGCAATGATGAGCGCGCCCGCCTTGGCCATATTCTCGTTGCCGCCCGCGTGATCGCCATGCCAGTGCGTGTTCACCAGAAAACGCACTGGCCGCTCGCTCACGCCCTTGATGGTGGCGAGGATCTTGGGCGAGAGTTCGGCGAACTGGTCGTCCACCAAGAGCGCACCATCGGGCCCCACCGACAGGCCCATGTTGCCGCCCGCGCCGAACAACACGTAAACCCCTTCGGCGAGCTTGTCGGCCCGGACCTCGACCTTGGACAGGTCACGCTGGGCGAAGACCGCAGCGGCGGCGCCCAGAGTGAGCGCCACGACGGCAGCGACGATCCTGGCCTTCATGCCGGAGCCGGAGTCCGTCATCGCCCGTCCCCATCGAGCAGGCTGCCAAGGCCGCCGAGGAGCGAACCTTGTTCACGCCCACCGCGACCCGTCTGCGGCGCAGCGGCATAGATGCGGCTAGCCAGACGAGAGAACGGCAGCGACTGAAGCCATACCTTACCCGGGCCGCGCAAGGTTGCGAGGAACAGCCCCTCACCGCCGAAGAGCATGGTCTTGATGCCACCAGCCATCTGGATGTCGTAGTCCACCGTCGGCGTCAGGGCCACGATGCAACCCGTATCGACGCGCAGCGTCTCGCCCGCGGCAAGGGTGCGCTCTTCGAGAGTGCCGCCCGCATGGACGAATGCCCAACCATCGCCATCGAGCTTCTGCAGGATGAAACCTTCACCGCCGAACAAACCGGCACCAAATCGACGGGTGAATGCGATCCCCAGGCTCACGCCCTTGGCTGCGCACAGGAACGAGTCCTTCTGGGCCAGCAGGGAGCCACCGAGTTCGGACAGATGGAGCGCGATGATCTTGCCCGGGTAAGGAGCCGCGAACGCGACCTTGCGCTTGGCAGTGCCCTGATTCAGGAAGACGGTCATGAAGAGCGACTCGCCCGTCAACAGCCGTTTGCCCGCGCCCATCAGCGCACCCATGAAGCCGCCACCCTGGGATTGCGAACCGTCACCGAAGATGGTCTGCATCTGGATCCCATCCTCTAGATACATCATCGAGCCGGCCTCGCCGACCACGGCTTCGTTCGGGTCGAGTTCGATCTTCACGAACTGCATGTCATCGCCGAGGATCTCGTATTCGATCTCGTGCATGGTCCCCATGGGGCGATACTCCTATCGTGGAATGCGCCGCACGGATGGACCGTGCTCGCAAAGGTGTGGTTGCACACTGCAGCCGCGCCGGGCGATCAACGGACGGCAGATTACACCACTGCGGAATGCGCGAGCAGGGAGAATGCCCGGCAGGCCGATCAGTCCGACTCGACCAGTCCGTTTCCGCGCAACAGCTCCTCGAACCGCGCCAGACCCCTGAGCTCCTCAGGCCCGAATCGGTATGCGAATCGGCGCAGGTAACCTTCCATCTCGTCGGCGGTCCAACCGGGCTCAGTCAGTCGCCGCGCCACTTCGGGCAGACTCGCCAGTCCAGCGGCGAGCGAGGCTTCGAGGAACGCGCGCAACTCGTGCTTGAGCACGGAATCGAGCGCCGACCGCACCACCCAGACCGCGTACACGAACGGCAGCCCGGTCCAGTCGAGCCAGTCCGCGCCCAGGTCCAGCGTGTGTACGAATCCTTCGGGAGGGCGTTTGCGCGTGCGCATGGCGGCATCGCCGATGAGCAACAGGCCATCGGCTTGGCCCGGCTCGAGCCCCCGCACGAAGCGCACGCCGGTCAAGCCGCGCCGGACGTTGAGCAGTAGTTTAAGCAGACGCACCGATGTGGAGGTGTCGGGCGTCACCGAGATCACCGCGTCGGCCAACGTCTGAGCAGGTCGGCGCGAGAAGAGCAGCACCGATTGCACTTCACCTCGGGCGGCCACGCCCATGGGCGAGAGGATCTCGAAGCGGTCCTGCAGCCGCACATAGTCCCCGACCGCCATCAGGCCCAGATCGACGCTACCCGCTTCGGCCTCGCGGCCCAGATCGCGCGGGACCAGGTTGCGCACCGCGAACGGTGCGTCCGCCCAGAGCGCGTAAAAGGGCGCGGCGTTGGCATAGGGGATGCGGGCAGCGACGGTGGCGAGGGTGAGGCGGGTGGGCTCCATTGGCCCCTGACGATACATCGCGCCTTCGAGAGCGTCGAGCGCTGCCCCGCCCTTGATTCAACCTTCGGCGAGCGCCTTCAAGAAGGCGGCGCCATAGCGGTCGAGTTTCGCAGGACCGATTCCGGGAATGCGCAGCATCTGATCGAGATTACTCGGCCGCAACGACGCCAGGTGGCGCAGCACGGCATCGCTGAACACGATGTAGGCGGGCACGTTCTCGGAGTCGGCCAATTGCTTGCGCAGCATGCGCAGGCGATCGAACCGCTCAGCGCCCTCTTCGTCCAGGTCGGGTGCGCTGCTGGTTCCGATGCGCTTGGAGCCAGCCGGGGCTCCCATGGAACCGCGCACGGCTTGAACCAGGTCTCCGACGCCCACCTGGGCGCAGATGTCGCACGAGCCACCGCAGGGTTCGAGCGTTTCATCGAAATAGGCACAGGCTGCCTGGTGTCGACAGGTGCCGCGATCAAGAAGGCGGAACAATTCGACGGTCTTCCGACGTGTCTCATCACGCAACTCGGGATCTTCGATGCCGCTCAGGAACGAGTCGTATCCGATCACATCCGCCCACGAGAAGTACACCACGCAATCACTGCCCAATCCGTCGCGTCCTGCTCGACCGATCTCCTGGTACCACGCCTCGATGCTCTTGGGCATGTCTCGATGTACCACCAGACGAACATTGCTCTTGTCGATCCCCATTCCGAACGCCACGGTTGCGACCACGACATCGACTTCATCTCGTGCGAACAGGTTCTGGTGCTTGGTGCGCATGGTGTCCGAGAGTCCGGCGTGGTACGGCACCGCGCGGATTCCCCGCTCCTGGAGGAATGCCGCGGTGCTGTCCACGGAGCGCCGACTCATGCAGTACACGATCGCGCTCGAGCCGCGATGGCGCTGCAACAGCCCGAGGAGGTCTCGGCGCACATCGCGCTTCTTGCCGTCCACCACCCCCTTCTTCTGCCCGATGATGCGCAGGTTGGACCGATAGAACGAGCCTTTGAACCCGTCGGGTTTGCGCATGCCCAGCTGGCGGATGATGTCGCCCGTGACCTTGCGCGTGGCCGTTGCCGTCAGGGCGAGCACGGGGATGTCGCCCAACTCCTGCTTGAGCCCCTGTAGCTTGCGATACGCCGGGCGGAAGTCATGCCCCCATTGGCTGATGCAATGGGCCTCGTCCACCACCACCAGGCTCACCGGGCACTCTGCGATCAACCCGCGCAACGATCCCTCGAGCGCCTCGGGCGCCATGTACAGGAGCTCGATCTCTCCGCGCCGGAGTTGGCCGAGCCGCTCCCGCCGCTCCTCGAACGACAGCGTCGAGTTGAGAAAAGCGGCGCGGAATCCGAGTCGGGTGGGCGCATCGACTTGGTCCTTCATTAACGAGATCAGCGGTGACAGCACCAGCACCGTGCCAGGCATGAGCTTGGCCGGCAACTGGAACGTGAGCGACTTGCCGGCACCGGTGGGCATCACGCCGATGCAATCCCGCCCTGCGAGCACGGCATCGATGAGATGGCGCTGGCCCGGACGGAACTCGCGATACCCGAAAATCGCCTCGAGGACCTGTTGCGGCTCGCTGAAGGGCGTGGAGTGGAACAGCGGCGCGGTCGACTCGGGCACAGGTCCCTCCGTGACGGGAGCAGGGGGCAAGGGGGCGGTCAGCAATGTAAGGCAATGGCGGCCGCCTTGCAGCACTTCGATCACGCCTGTCGGTCGGGGACTCCCTCGGGCACCACCACCGGCAGACCGCGATCGTTCCAACCGCGCCAGCCGCCGTCCAGGGAAATCACGTTCGTGTATCCCATCTTCTGGAGGTTGTCCGCGGTGAGCGCGCTGCGGAATCCCCCGCCACAATACAGCACGATCGGGGCATCCTTCTCGGGGATAGCGGTTTCGATGTCGCGCTCGATGACTCCCTTGCCCAGGTGATGCGCACTGGGCAGATGCCCCTTCACCCACTCGTTGTCCTCGCGAGTGTCGATCACGATGAAGCGCTCACCCTTTTGCAGGCGCTCGCAGAACTCATCGATGCTGACCTCCTTCACGCGCGATTTCGCGTCCTGGACGATGGCAAGGAATCCGGGCGAGTGCTGGTGGACCATGCGTCCCTCCTTCCCGCCGCGTCGAACGCGGCCGAATGCAACTAGCCTGAAGCGGCGACCCCAGTATGCTCCTCGGATCGCGGGTATTCGCGGATCACTCGGTACAACGCGTCGCGTTGCACTGGCGTCTTGCCCGCCTCGCGGATCATCTGGACCATGCCCGCCTCGGCCATGCCCACCGGGCTCTTGGCCAGAGCCGCGTGCGCGATCTTCTCCTGGCCAATGGTGCCGTCCAGATCGGAGGCGCCGAAGTTGATGGCCGCTGCCGCCGTGTCTTGTCCCAGCATGATCCAATAGCCTTTGACGTGCGGGACATTGTCGAATACGAGCCGCGAGATCGCGATGGTCTTGAGATCCTCGATGGCCGAGGCCTGCCGGCGCACGAGCCCCGTGGTGCCGGGTTGGAATGCGAGTGGAATGAACGCGAAGAAGCCCGGCGCGCGGCGCTCCAGGTCGCGCAAGTCGATCATGTGCTGCACGCGTTCCGCCCGCGTCTCGATATGCCCATACAACAGCGTGCTGTTGCTGGGAATCCCCAACTGATGCGCGATCGCGTGAATTTCGAGCCAGCGTTTGGCGCCGATCTTCTGGCCGAACAACTCGCGTCGAACGCGCTCGCTGAACACCTCTGCGCCGCCCCCCGGCAACGCATCGAGCCCCGCCTCGCGCAACTGCGTCAACACCCACTCCGCCGGTTGCTTCGTCAGGCGGCAGAAGAAGTCGATCTCGACCGCGGTATAGGCTTTCACGCTCAGCGACGGCTTCTTCTCCTTCACCCAACGAATGATGTCGAGGTAGTCATCGAAGCGCCACTTGTTGTGCAACCCGCCCACGATATGGATCTCGGTGATGTCCGGGTCCACGTGCGAGAGGATCTGCTCCTTGGTCATCGTGTAAGCGCCTTGCGCGCCTGGTTTCTTGGCGTAGTCGCAGAACTTGCACGCGAGCACGCAGACATTCGTGGGGTTCAGTTGGCGGTTGACGGTGAAGTACACGCGGTCGCCATGCTTGTCGCGCGCATACGCATCGGCGAGTCGGCCCAACTCGATGACGTGGGCGTCGAATAGACCAACGCCCACTTCCTGGGTGAGGCTGTCGCCGTTCAACATCTGGAGGCGCGCGGACTCGACGAGCGGGTCGCGCAGCCGCAGTTGGGAGACGTGGCTCACAGATGATTTCCTTCGTTGGCCAAGGGGGAAGATGCGCCGGGCATTATAAGGGAGTATCCCGGTGGGCGTCATCTGCCGCCTGCGCTACGATGGGGGCCTACCTCCTGAAGGAGTCACCATCGCATGAGTGCAGCACCTTCTTCGCGCCCGGTCGTCGTACCCGCATCTGCCGAGGTCGACAGCCCCAAGTTCACGTTCAAGACCGTGTGGCCCGAGATCTGGGCGCTGGTCAAGCCGCGCCGCCGCTTACTCGCCGCCGGCTTCGCGCTGATGATCGTGAACCGCGTCTCGGGCCTGGTACTGCCCTGGAGCACCAAGTACCTGATTGATGACGTCATCGGCAGACGGGACGAGGGCCTGCTGCCGTGGATCGTCGGCGGTGTACTCGGCGCCACGTTCATCCAAGGCGGCACTTCGTTCGCGCTGATGCAACTACTCTCCAAAGAGGGACAGCGCCTGATCGCCGAGATGCGCCGTCGGGTGCAGGCGCACATCTCGTACCTCTCGGTCACCTATTACGACGGCAACAAGACCGGCGCGTTGGTGTCGCGCATCATGAGCGATGTCGAGGGGGTGCGGAACCTGATTGGCACCGGGTTGGTCGAGTTCGTGGGCGGGTTGCTGACCGCGGGCATCTCGCTGGTGGTGCTGCTGCGTATCAATGCGGTCATGACATTGATCGCCGCGGCAGTGCTCGTGGCCTTCACGCTCGTACTGAACCGGGCGTTCGCGACCATGCGCCCGATCTTCCGCGCGCGCGGCAAGCTGCAGGCCGACGTCACGGGCCGTCTCACCGAATCGCTCGGGGCCGTGCGCACGGTCAAGGGATACCATGCTGAACAACGCGAACAGAATGTTTTCGGCGAAGGGGTGCAACGCCTGCTGGACAACGTGTTGTCGTCGCTCACAGCGCAGTCGGTGATGCAACTCTCGAGTGCATTGCTCATGGGAATCGTTGGGGCGTTCATCATGTGGATGGGAGCCACGCACATCCTGGGCGGCTCGCTCACGCTGGGCGGTTACTTCACTTACACGATGTTCCTGGGATTCCTGATTGCGCCGATTTTCCAGATCGTGGCCATCGGGACGCAGTTGACCGAAGCGCTGGCGGGGTTGGAACGCACGCGCGAGGTGATGGGCGAACGGCGGGAGAACGCCGACCCGAACCGCACCGTGGCCATGGGCCCGCTCAGGGGCGATGTCGCATTCGAGCACGTTGGCTTCGCCTACGAGGCCGGCAAACCCGTCCTGCACGATGTGTCGTTCGTTTCGCCTTGCGGCACGGTGACGGCCTTGGTGGGCTCATCGGGCTCGGGCAAGAGCACCATCATCGGGCTGGTGGCGGCTTTCCACACCCCGCAGCTTGGCTGCGTCATCGTGGATGGCGTGGACCTTTCGAGCATCCGCCTCGACTCCTACCGCACCCAGTTGGGAGTCGTGTTACAGGATACGTTCCTGTTCGGCGGTTCGATTCGGGAGAACGTCGCGTTCTCGCGTCCGGATGCGACTGCGCCGCAGATCGACGAAGCCTGCCGCATTGCGCGTGTCGACGAGTTCGCAGATCGTTTCCCCGAGGGATTGGACACCGTGGTGGGCGAGCGCGGCGTGAAGTTGTCCGGCGGCCAACGGCAGCGGGTGAGCATTGCGCGCGCGATCCTCGCAGATCCGCGTCTTCTGATCCTGGACGAGGCCACCTCGAGCCTGGACTCCGAGAGCGAGGCTTTGATCCAAGAGGGTCTGCAGCACCTGATGGCGGGCCGCACCACATTCGTGATCGCGCACCGCTTGAGCACCATTCGTCGCGCGGACCAGATCCTCGTGGTGGAAAAGGGCAGCATCGTTGAGCGCGGCAATCATGAGACGCTTTACTCGCTGCAGGGACGCTACCGTGAACTCTACGACCGCCAACACGGACTTGAGAAGAACCTGTTCCTCGCCCCGGGCGAGGGCGACACGGTGCCCGATGGCCCCGACGGCCGGGGTCGGGGAGCTGGCGAGCCCGGCATGCTCGACCTGATCCAGGGGCCGGGACGCTGAACGTGTCCTCCGCGGACGACACGCCGCTTCTGAGGCACGCTCCTGCGACCGTGCAGGGGCGCTATCGCATACGCCCGGTGCGCGCGAGTCCGGCGAAGCACCATTGGATCGGATTCCACGGACAGGCTCAGACTGCAGAAGCCGTGCTCGACGCGTTCGCGGCTTCGGTGCCAACCGATGATTGGTTGGTCGTTTCGGTGCAGGCGCTGAACCTGTTCTACGCCGGGCGCAACCGGGACGTCGTGGCCGGTTGGATGACGCGCTTGGACCGAGAACTCGCCATCACGAGTAATCTGGCATACGTGGACACCGTCGTTGAACAGGTTCAGCGAGAGTTCGGCACGCCCGAGTGCCGCATTCTTGCCGGCTTTTCGCAAGGGGTCGCCATGGCATATCGCGCCGGCGTGCTCGGGCGCCATCGTTGCGATGCGATCGTCACGGTGGGAGGCGATGTTCCGCCCGAGTTGGCGGCCCTGCCACCCCGCCCTTGGCCCAAAGTGCTCGCCATGACCGGTCGGCACGACGCGTACTTCCCTCCCGAGGCACTGGAACGCGACGTCGAGTCATTGCGCACCCGCGGAATCGATGCGCGCGCACTGGTCTTCGAGGGCGGCCACGAATGGGCAGCGGGGGCTGAGGCCGCTGCCGCCGCGTTGCTGCACGACCTGACGGAGCGCCCCGGCACCTGAGATGCAGAGGTGGAGCATCCGACCAGAATGCTCCATCAGTACACTTGCCGTTCAGCGCTCCTGATTGCTCAGGGACACACCCAGGTCCACGTCATCCAGCGTGTCCAGCCGCGCCAGGTCATCCAGCAGTGGCTGCCAGGCACTCTTCGCCGCGGCCAGTGCAAGGTCCTCGGCCGGGGGCAATTCCTGAAGGAACACGAAAGCTGCCCCGGCCATGAACCGCCCCAAAGATTCCCGCCGGTAGCCCGGGTCGCCCCGCGTCTCACGTCGCGCGGCAAGCACTTGTGCCAGCGTGGTGCCCTCGCCGCACACGACCTTCCAGCGCGTCTCGATCGCCTTGGCGCGAACAGGATCCGCCGCGCGCATGACCTCGGACACCAATGCATAGTTATCGAGATCGCCCTCGGGCGCGTACGACGTCCAGACCACCCGGGCGCGCGTCGAGCGCGGCACGCGCGTGTGGGCGAGCGAGGTTCCATCGCGGGTCGAGATCACTTCGTAATCGACGTCCACCTGCACGTCGCGCACGCGGGCGATGACTTCGATGGGCACCTCCACCCAGCGGACGACCGTCTGGCCATCCGGGCCCTTTTGCACGATTCGCCGCGCAACTCGCTCGCGGAAGATCTCCAACTTCGTTTCGGAACCAACCGGGCCGATCGAACCCCAGACCACACGCTCCGCGCCGCTCTTGCGGCCAAGGTGCCAGGCCTCATCGCGCGAGAGGTGGCCGAGTTGGGCGACCGTCATGCGCTTCTCCACCGCGTCCGCGCCGAGCACACGTGTGAAGTGCGAGCGCGGAGGCGCGAGTGCATCGGCGAGCGCATCCCGCCACTGGTCACCGACCTCGCGACCAAAACCACCGTCCCTGCCTGTGGATGTGAACGACAGCACCGCGACGTGCGTGAGGGCCTTCTCAAAGGCACCCTCGGCAAGCCGCGCGGCGTCCCGGTAGCCCGGAATGAATCGTTCGCTGTGGTGGAAGCAGGCGAATGCGGCCTTGGGTCGGTGCGCGCTCAGTGCCCTCCTGCCCTGGAGGTAATGCTCGTTCGCGGCGGCCCGTCGCAGGGCGAGTTCATCCGCGGCCCATGTCTGTGCCACCGGAATCGAGGTGTAGTTGGCGGCATTCGCCCGGAAGACCGCGAACTCCAACACTTGTTCGGCGGCGCGCAGGCTGTCGACCTGGGCAAGCGCATGGATGCGGCGCTGCCAGTCCTGGGAGATCACCCCGCCTGCCGAAGCGGCGGCCTGTCTGGCACGCGGATTCATGGGTTCGCGATCCAACGCACGCGTGGCCAACTGCCACGCCCGCCAGATGTCGCCACCGGCCAACTTCTGCTCACTGCGTTGCGCAAGCTTGGTGGGACCGGCACAGCCTGCAACCACGGTCACAAGCACGAGGCTCGCGCATAACATGCGTCGGAACATGTGAACCTCCGGGTTCCCGGCGTTATCGGCCGTGGAAGCACGGAAGTTCACACACTGGCTAGGGCTCCCGCTCGAGTCCGACTTGCTTCAGCAGGACCGCGTATCGCGGGTCCTGGCGCAGGGAATCGAGGCGCGGGTGCACGCGCAGGAAGACGAGCCCCGAGGCGCCCTCCTCGACGGCGAGGTCCAACCAACGGAATGCCTCATCGATCTGGCCCAGTCGAGCCTGCAGCACCGCGATTCCCCACGCCGAAACGACGCGATGCGATCGGGCGGCGATCAACTCATCGAGGATCTGTTGCGCTGTGTTCGTGTTGCCGCGGCTGATCTCGAGATTGGCGAGCCCGAAAGAGGGGCCGGCAACCCCGCCGGCCAGCCGCAGTCCCTCTTCGTATTGGGCCTGGGCCTCTTCGAACCGCCCGAGCGCCTCGAGCGACCTCGCCAGGTCGGTGTGTGCGCCGTCGAACCGTGGGTCGATCTCGATGGCCATGGTGTAGTAGACGACCGATTTCTCGTACTCCCGCGCGTAATAGTACGCGTCTCCCACGGCCGTGTGGATCAGCATGGAGAGCGGGTCCAGGCTGAGAGCCTTGAGCATTTCCCGCTGCGCTTCAGAATGCCGTTCCGCGCAGTAATACACACGCCCCAGCCAATAATGAACGGAAGCAAGTCCGGGGTTCAGCTCGATCGCGCGTTCGAACGAACGGCGGGCTGCCGCGTGGTCACCTTGATGGGATTGGATGTCGGCGAGCGCGGCATGTCCCTCGGCGAGCGACTCGTCCAGTTCGAGCGCTCGCGTTGCCGCGACCCTCGCCGCCTGATATGCCTCGGCCGGAGGAGCCATGCCCCGACTGGCGCGGATATTGTGACACTCCGCCAGCCCGGCCCACGCCGGTGCGAATGTGGGATCCAACTCGAGCGCGCGACGGAAATGACGAATGCTCTGCTCGGTGGCCTGCGGGGAGCCACCGGCCAGTTCATGCCGTCCCTTGAGGTACGCGACGTGGGCCTCGGCATGTACAGCGGAACGCTTGGCAAGCTGTGTGGCCTCGCGTGGCGTCACTTGGATCGCGATCTCCTTGGCCACGGTCTCGGCTACGTCGCTCTGCAGCCCCAGCACATCTTCAAGGCTCCGGTCGTACCGATCCGACCACAAGGTCTCGTCGGTACGTGCCGACACGAGCCGAACGCTGATGCGGACGCGATTTCCGAGCAGCAGCGCCGAGCCCTCCAGCACCGCGTCCACATTGAGTTCTCGCGCGATTTCGGGGAGCGCCTTATGAGCACCTTTGTATTTCATGGCAGAGGTCCGGGAGATCACCCGCAATGCCTTGATCCGAGCAAGGTCGGAGATCAGAGCTTCGGTCATGCCATCGGCAAAGTATTCCTGTGCCGGGTCCCGCGACACATTCTCGAACGGCAGGACCGCAAGCGACCGGATGACGTCATCCTTTTCCAACTCGGTCGCTCCCGACTTGGCGGATTCCATGATCCGTCGCAACGCATCACTCACCGCCTTCGCGGAGATCGGCCGGTGCGACGCCTCCTTGCTCAGGCACGCCGTGAGGAGCCGATCGAGTTCCAGCGGGGCATCCGGCCGCAGGGCGCGCACGGATGGCGGCGCACTGTTCAGGATCTCGAACATCAATGCCTCGGGACGGTCTTTGTGGAATGGCCGGTGCCCCGCTGTCATCTCGAACAACACTGCCCCCAGCGCGTACACATCCGTGCGAGCATCGTCGGCCGAGCCCAGGAGTTGTTCAGGTGCCATATACGGCAACGAACCCACGACCACGCCCGTTTGCGTCAGCGCTGCCGAGGCCTGCACCCCGTGCAATAGGCGAGCGAGCCCGAAGTCCAAGAGCTTCGGGCGGCCACTGGCGGTCAGTGCGACATTGCCCGGCTTGAGATCGCGATGCAGGAACCCTCCTCGGTGCGCATCATCGAGCGCGTCGCCGAGCGCCGAGCCGAGTATCAGGACTTCGTCCACCGTGAGCGGGCCATCGAGGAGACGAGCCTGAAGCGTCCCGCCGGGCACATATTCCATGACGAGGAAGTCAACGCCATCCTTCGCGTCGAAGTCGAAGATGGTCGCGACGCCGGGATGCGAGAGGCGCGACAGAACGTGCGCCTCGCGTCGGAAACGCTCCCGCGTCTGGGTGTCCTCGAGCGCGCCTTGTGATAACACCTTCACCGCGACGTCGCGATCGAGGTGTTGGTCTCGCGCCTTCCAGACCACACCCATCCCGCCCTCACCGATCTTCTCAACGAGGGTGTAATGAGCGAGCGTGCTGCCTGGGAACTGCGCCACGGGGAACCTCCGGTGCAGGGCGCGGAGTCTAGTCCAGCACGGGCAACCCGGGAAAGCCGCGCGAACGCCTCAGTCCCCGAAGCAGATGCCGATCTCGCGCGCGGTGTAGACCGTGTCGCTCTCCAGAGAGACCAACTTCATGCGCCGGACGGCTTCTTCGAGCGGTTCATAGCGCACCGTGGGTGGCGCCAATGACACCATGACCGACGATCTCCCTTCCTCGATCGCGCGAACCGCGGCAGCACCAAAACGCAATGCCACCAACCGATCGAAGCTGGTTGGCGACCCACCGCGCAACAGGTGGCCCAGGACCACCGTGCGCGACTCCTTGCCCGTCAACGCTCCGAGTTGGTGGGCAATCTTCTCGCCGACACCGCCCAACTTCTCGGCCTGTCCCACCCCCTTGCCGAGCACCGTGAGATTGCCGCCCTTGGGGCTTGCGCCTTCTGCGACCACGACGATGCTGTAGCCCCGACCACCGTGGTCGCGTCTTCGGATGAAGTCGGCCACCTTGTCGATGTCGTACGGGATCTCGGGGATGAGCACCACATCGGCATTGCCGGCGATGCCGCTATGCAGCGCGATCCATCCCGCGTAGCGACCCATGACCTCGACCACCATGATGCGCCGATGCGAAGTCGCAGTCGTGTGGAGCCGGTCGAGGCACTCGGTCGCGAAGGACACGGCGCTGTCGAAGCCGAACGTCATGAATGTTCGGTCGAGGTCGTTGTCAATGGTCTTCGGCACTCCCACCACACGCAATCCTTTGCATGCGAGGGCATAACCGATCGAGAGCGAACCGTCCCCGCCCACGGTGATCAGGGCATCAAGGCCGGCGGCGTTGAATTTCTCGATCAACTCATCGCTGCGGTCGACTTCAATGATCGAGCCGTCCGGCTGCTCGACCGGGAATCGGATGGGGTTGTCGCGATTGGTGGTGCCGAGGATGGTGCCCCCCAAGTGCGCGATTCCCGCCACGGACTCGCGCGTCAGCAGGCACACGCCACCGTCGGGATAGTGTTCCGGGGAGAGCAGCCCGTTGAAGCCCTCGCGGATCCCATGGCACTCCCAGCCGCGCTGAATGGACGACATCACCACGGCGCGGATGACCGCATTGAGCCCAGGCGCGTCTCCGCCTCCGGTGTTGATCGCGATCTTCCTGATCTTGTGCATCGCCATGCGCACCACTGTACCTCAAGGGCGACCCGCTCCGGAGAACGGGCCGCCCCTGTGTGTGGCAGGCCGACTACTGCGCCAGCTTGAGGATCTTCTGGACCAACTCCTTGCTGCCTACGCGCAGGCGCGCGAAGTAGGCGCCCGAAGGCACTGTGCGACCCGTATCGTCACGGCCGTCCCACACCCAGTCGTGGTCTCCCGCCGACAACGGTCCCAACACACGGGTGCGCCGAACGCGCCCTTGCACGTCGTGGATCGTCATTTCGACGCGTTCTTCGGGCGCGGGAAGCGCGAAGCGCATGCGAGCAGGTCCCCTCGACGGATTCGGCGACGGGGCAAGGAACGCCAGACGCGGCGTTCCGGTGGTCGGCCCGACTGCGACCAGGGCACACGCCACTGGATTGACGTGCACATTGTCCAAGTACCAACCGTCCAACTCGACCAGGGGATCGCTCATGAGCCTGAAGCGCACCATCACGCGCTGGCCAGCCCAGTTCGAAAGGCTGATCTGTTCGTGTCGCCAGTCCATGGGACCGGCAACGTTGTCGCCCCAACGGCTGTCGTGTGCTTGGTCATAGCGCGCAAGTTCGATCCAGGACTGACCCTCGTTCGCCGTCAACTCGACGATGCCGAAGTCGAAACCCGCTTCCGTGATGCAGATCTGGTCGAAATCAAGCACTGAACCACCTGGCAGGTCCGCCGGGATCCCGAGGGTGGCGATCGCGTTGGTGAAGCAGCTCGACAACACGCCGTGGCAACTTTCGTAGGGGCCAGCGGGGCTGTCGGTGAAGGAGAACGCACCCGATGCAGCGAGTCCGGGCATCACATCCCAACGGCTCCCCTCAGTGATCCAACTCGCCGCGTTGCCAGCCTCGAAGTCATCGCTGGCTTGGCACTCGACGTTGCCCGCGAACTCGAACACGCGTGTCCGCTGGGTCTCGGTCCCGCCCACGAACCCCGAGACTTCGTAGCGATACACCCCGCGATCCGCGTGATCAACGTACTGGGCGGGTGCGCCCGCAAGGGTGACGACCCGGATACTGTCCCGGTAGACCGCCACCGAGTCATAGGCGCCTGCATTGAGCCAGCGGACCGTGACGGCATCCTGCAGATCGGTTGAGTTGGCGGCCTCGGCCTGTACCGACGCGGGCGGCGCCAGCACGGCGCTCGCCGGACGCTCGAATGCGAGCAGGTCGTACTCGCCCCATTCCGTATCGGAGCCCGCATGACGAACGCGCACGTAATAGGTTGCGGAGGAGTTGGCATAGAAGTCGAGTCGGGCATCCCGAACCGATGGCTCCGCGTCGTCGTTGGCACCCAGGACCTGCCCGGCCCCGTCCACCAGCTCGATCACCGGGTCGGTAGCGCTGAATGGCCCTCTCGCCTCGAAGCCATACCGCGTTCCTGCAGTGGCTGCGAACGCGATCACATCCACGTCGCCGCTCCCATACAGGGTGTGGACCTGAGGCAAGGGGTGATTGGCCGAACCCAGGCTGCCCGGCTGGCCGGTGAAGTCGCTGGCTGCATCCGTGTCCGTGCCGCTCACATTGCGGGCCAGGTTGAGCGGTGCCGGCGGCGTATCAAGCAGGCCTGCGAAGGCCGTACCGGCGGGGACCGGCGTGGAATTGTTCACGCCGTTGGCATCGCGCCAGCGGACGAAATCAATGACCGTCCCATTGGGCATCCGCAGCAGGCAGGCTCCGTCGAGGCCGTTGTTCCACGACGCGTTGAAGGCTCGCTGGTCACCGGCGTACAGGTGATGCCGCCCGTTGTCGAGCTGGCTGCCGGCCTCGTGTACCGCGACAACCTCTCCGCCATCGAGCTGGAAGGCCGGGAATGTATAGATGCGCGTCGCATCCTGCGTCGTGCCGTTGGCGAACACCTCGAGCTGCCACCCGGTGAGGTCCACCCGGCCCGGCGTGCCGTTGTAAAGCTCGACTGCATCCAATGGGCCCATGTGCACTTCATTGATGACGATGTGGCCCGACGCGGAGACGGTTTGCGCGACGGGGACGACGAACGGAGCACCCGCGGCGATGCCATCGGGCTCGGCGGCATCCACGATGAATGGCATCCTGGCGTTGGTGACGAACGCCCCCTGCATTGCAGCCAACTGGGCGCCGGCGCCATTCAATGCGAACCAGCCCTGCCAGTAGTCCTCCACCGTGATGACATTCGCGGGAGGCACCGAGGGCAGGTAGTCATGCTCGATGTCCCATGCGGCTCCGTCGCTCACTTCCATCGGGTCGTCGTCAACACCCGGCGTGGCATCAGGCGTCGACGGCCCGTCGACCATGTCCCAAAGCGCTGAGGTGACATTGGTCTCATTGGCGGAGCCGCGCTGACCGATCGGGGCGCCGGTGTTGGCATAGTTCCCGGTCTCGAAATCATATGAGAACGAGAGCGCACCCGGAGTGCCGACCGGCGGCGGGATCTCGAGATCGGCGTACAGGCTGACGAGCGCATCAATCGGCTGGCCGAGGAGATTCGTGCGGGTCGTGGCGCGCAATTCGCGGACCTTGGCGCAATGGTAGGTGGCCGATCCCTCGCCGTAGGCCAGCCGGACATTGGCATCATTGTCGCCGATGTAGTGCGCGCCGCCGGGATTGTCGGAACGCGAGAACAGGTCATCGAGCCAGTGACCAGTCTCGTGCAGGATCACCGTGTCCGACCAGCCATCGGTGTCGGCATTCGGTTCGGCGCCAATGAACACACCTTGGAGTGAGTAGTTCGAGCCGAACGCAGGCGGTGGATTGCCCGGCGTGCCAGTCGCCTTCCATGCGTATACGAGGAACTGGGCTGCGGTGGGAAGCGCGCCGTTCACCTGTGGCTGAGCCACCCCGTCGAAGAAATCCACGCCGTTGTCGAAGATGTTGAATGCCTGCGCCACCCCCATGCCGTCGGTGTCCTGGATGAGATAGGTGCTGAACTGCAGGTCCTGGGTGGGAGAATGATTGACGACGACGTCACTCGTGATGGAGTAGAGCGTCGAGCCGGTGAGCACCAATTCTCCAGTCGCGACATTGCGCACGAAGTTGTCCACGACCCGGACCTGATAGCCGGCCGGGCGTCCATCGGTTATGCATCGGGCGTAGGCGTTGACCGGAAGCGTCTGGCCCGTGACGGGAACGGCGAAGAAGCCAGCCGCATCTGTGGCCCCACTCGCCATCACTTGCTGCGATACCGCGTTGACGATCTCGATGCGGGCGCGCCGGATGGGCAGGTTCTGAACCGCGCCACTGTATCCGCTCCCATTGAAGAGTCGGTCTTCGTAAAGGAATCGCCCCGAGGCCGTGAACGCGTGGGCAGCCGGAGCGAGTAACAGCACCAAGGCAGCTGTCAGATAGAAGCGCTTCATCGCTCGATCCTCCTTGCCGTGACTTCGGCGACCATCTCGCCGGTGGAGGTGCGAGTGGCACGAGGATGCTCGGACGGGCCATCAGGCAACAGGTTGTAGGTGGCACCGCGGCGAACAAGCCCGAATGCTCCCTCCGCCTCGACTTCGAACTGGACCAGCACGCGAGGACCGCTCGCGGGGACCATCACCGAGAAATCGGCGTCTGCTTGCCCGCCGGCGGGAACCGCGCGCAACGGGACATTGCGCATGCCCGTCACGGCGGCCCCGCCGGAGGAGGAGATCCGCACCTCTGCGCGCTCGAAGGCGCGCTCGGCCCGAAGGTTCACGCGCAGGCGCACCAACTGGCCGCGGCGCACCGGGTCGAGTGCCGTGATGTGCACTGCGACGGGATGTTGGATCGAACCAGCACAAGCGACGTGGCTCGCCGCGCCAGTACGGGCCGCGCGCGTCTGGCTACCGGCGGACGCTGCCATCGGGGGAATGAGTGCCGCGAGCACCATGGGAATGGCGGCTTGGCGAATCCTGGATCTGAGAGTGAACATCGTGGCCTCCTTCGGGAGATGAACGGGCAGCTCGCCACATCAGCGAACGCGTTGAGACTCCGGGAGACCACTTGACTGGGAGTTGACCGGGACTCCAACCCGCCTGCTCCAGATGCGTTAACTGGTTCTATGACACACACTTGGGGCCCGACGTCGTTCAGACCGCCGGGCCCGGCTCTTGGCACTGATTCCGCCCGATGCAGCGCTAGAGCTCGAAGTGGTGCGACACCTTCACGAGGAAGACGTTGTTGGCGGGCGCCCGAGCGAGCTGGGTGAGCGAGTTATCGAGGCTGAATCTGCCCTCGCTCACGCGATCGGTGCGCTCCTGCGTCCACACCAGGTAGGCCGCGGAGCCCGGTAGGTACTCCCACCGCAGCACCGCATTCCCGCGCACGGTGCGGAACGTGAAATCCGGATTGCCCACATTGAATGGCGCCGCAGGTCCGGCGCCATCGGGATCTGCCGTGCCGGTGGCGGGATCATAGGTGGAGCCTGGCGTCACGCCGTAGGTCACGAAGTCATAGCTGCTCCCCTTGGCGAGTTCCTTGTACCCCGTATAGCTGCCAGAGGACACCAGTGGCTGAGCGTAGACCTGGAAGCTCAGCGCGGGCGTGATGGCGTAATCCACCCGCAGTTGCGCGGCGAACGTGGTCTGGTCGAGCTCGGCGAAAACGTAGCGCGAGCCATACGTGTTCGTAGCCAAGTCGTCCGTGACGCGCTTTACATATTGCGCGTCGTTCCTCGACCGGTTGAACTCGGGACCCAGGCTGAATGTGAGATTCGGTAAAGCCTTCCAGTTGGCGCTGGGCTTGACGCCGAAATTGGATCCGCCCGCAGCGTCGCCTCCGCCTTGCACGGAGAGCGAATAGAAGAACCGCGAGTTCCCGTCGGTATCGAAGTAGACGCTGCCGCTCAGCCCGGCGGCGCTGCGCATGAGCGGTCCACCGCGTGTGCGGCGGTCACTCAGGAGCGCAGCGCTCGCATTGATATCGCCATTCAAGCTGTAGCGATTGGTGAACTCGACGTTCCCGCCCACATGGACGCCCGCGGAGGTATGAATCCCGCCGGTGTTCCAACCCGAATACAGCGCGGTGATCACGTTCGCGTACTGACGGATACCCTTGGGGTCATTCCACTGGTAGCCCAACCCGAAGTGCGAGTTGATCACGTCATTGCGGAACAGGAAGCCAAGGTCGTTGTTGTCGAATCCGGGCGACATCATCCCAAGCGCAGTATTGAGAAGCACCTTGCCGTTCTGCTTGTTGAGCCACACCCGCGCGCCATAGCCGCCCAGCGATGTTGCGGAAGTATCGACGCCCAGGTAATCGACGTCCGGGCGTTGGTAATAGTGCGCGGAGCTGCGTTGCAGGCGGGTGATGCGTTCGCGCGTGCCGCTCACACTCGTGCCCGCGGCCCACCCCGAGAGGACATAGGTCCGGTCCTTGTCGAGGAAAGTCCAGCCGTCGAGTGTCGTCACCAGGTTGGAGCGATTCAACTGTTGATCAAGGGCATCGTCAGATTCGAATCGGCGCGCCACGGCCGTGGTCATGAGACCCAGGCCCTGACGGCGATCATTGAACTCACGCATGCCTCGCAACACGCCGTAGTACGTGAATGGTTCGACCGAGGCCGTGGATTCGACCCCTCCCGTGGACAGCTTCGCGTCTTCCTGGCCGGTGAGCGCATGCAGGGTGCCGAAGTTCCAGCCCTTGGCTGGCTGGCCGGTGACCTTGGCTGCGCCCAGGATGTGGGCCGCCAGCGGCACCTGCGCAAAGTCGGCGGCAGGCGTGTCACCCTGAGGTGCCCGACCGATGCGGCGTGGGTAGAAGAAGATCGGTTCCGGCCAGTGGAAGTTCCAATAGTCGTTCGCGCCGTTGTTTCCCGCACGAAAGACCGAGGAGCCCTCGACGAAGAATGGGCGCTTCTCGTCGAAGAAGGTCTCGACGTCGGACAGGTTCACCTGGGCCGGGTCGATCTCGACCTGGCCGAAGTCCGGATTCATGGTGGCATTCAAGGTCAGGTTCGCGCCGAGCCCGGTGCGAAGGTCCCCGCCAATAGCGCCTTGGGTATCGAAGTTGTCGCGGAATGGGTCGTCCGCGTCGTGCAACACGGATTCACCTTTGCCGGTGATATAGGGAATCAACTCCACCGTGTGCTTGGCTTGGATTCCCTTGAGGCCGTGCAACTCGGGGAACAGTGAGTTGAAGCCACTCTGACCGCGCGGCGCATACGACAGGCTCGCGCGTTCGCCACTTCGCACCAGACGGCGGTCCAGCGACACGCCCCACACCATGTCTGCGGATGAGTTGAAGCGCACTTGCGAGAACGGGATCTTCATTTCGGCATACCAGCCCTTGGAGTCCCGTTTCACCTGCGCCTGCCAGACGGCATCCCACGAGTCATCGTCCCAGCCGTCATTATAGAGCGTGCCATCAATGAGCGTGCCGGCGGCGCTGACACCGAAATAATAGCCGGTGCGCTTGTCGTGGAACGGATCGAGGAAGGCCACGAACATGTCCGATCGCACCCCCCCATCGCGCCGTCCGAGCCGCGCCACGATGGAATCGGGGGTGGTGTCGTAAAGCCAAGCCGCAATGTAGATCGCCTCGTTGTCGTAGGCGATTCGCGCTTCGGTGCGCTGGCGTGGGGCCGCACCTTGATCTGGGTCGCGTTGCTTGAACGCGGTGATCAGGTCGGCGCTCTGCCAGACGGGTTCATCGAGCACGCCATCCACCACAATGGGGCTATTCGTCCGAGTGGCTGTCAGAGGCGGGGCCGTGTAAGCCAGGGCGGAACTGGCCGTACACGCCAGCGCGGCGGACAGGAGAAAGCGGGAGCACCAAGGATGCATCGGAAACCTCCAGGGACGATCCGGGCGGGATCGCATCTGGTGCACGCGGCCGACTCAGCACAACGATCCCTCGCGTCACCAGTGATGTGGGCTTCTACGTATTGTTGTCTCGCCGGGTTGCATCGAGCGGTGGCGGGACATGGGATTGGACGGTCGCATTGTGGACGACCGTTGCAATGGAATTGGTCCGTGGCTTCCCATGCTTCACCAACGCGTCCCTGTGGGCGACGAGCGTGGGCGGTGGCCGCTCGGACGGGGCCGCGGCAAGAAGTTTCAACCTTCGGCCAACAACTCCGCCGCCAGCTGGGCGGCCACCCGCGCGTTGTGCCGAAGCAAAGCGAGATTCGCTTTCACGCTCTCGCCCACGGTGATCCGGCGCATGGCGTCGAGCAGGAACGGCGTCACGGCGCGGCCACGAACTGCTTGCTCCCGCACGGCTTTCAGCGCGCTGGAGAGCGCACGCTCATAGAGCTCGAGGGGCATCTCGTCGGCCAAGGGGATGGGATTCGCCACGAGCACGCCGGTGCCCAGACCCAGGTTGAAGTGAGTACGAACGGCCCGGGCCAACTCGGCCACGGAATCGAAACTCTTGTCCAAAGGTAACCCGCTCGAGCGCCGGTAAAACGCAGGGAACTCATCCGTCGCCAGGCCCAACACGGGAATGCCTAGCGTTTCGAGCATCTCGACCGTGCGTGGCAGGTCGAGGATGGCTTTGGCCCCGGCGCACACCACGGCGACCGGGATGCGGGACAGCGCAGTGAGATCGGCGGAGATGTCGCCGCTCGTGGAAGCCTCGCGATGGACACCGCCGATACCGCCGGTTGCCAACACCGGTATGCCGCTCTGCTCCGCTGCGAACATGGTTGCGGCGACCGTGGTTGAACCCAGCCCCCCACCACTGAGGACGGCGGCGAGGTTGCTGAGGTTGAGCTTGGTCACACTCGGCGCCGTGGCGAGGCGTTCGAGTTCGGCGCGGGTGAGTCCCACGTGGATCGCCCCATCAAGGATGCCGATCGTGGCAGGTGTGGCACCGTGCTCGGTGACTTCGCGCTCAAGCGCCAGTGCCGCCTCCACTCCATCCGGATGCGGCAAGCCGTGTGTCACCAGCGTCGTTTCGAGCGCCACGACCGGCCGGCGTGCGGCCAGCGCGCGCGCAACCGGTTCTGCCTGGATGAACCATTCCTTCATGATGCGTCCTCCTCGCGGTACCACGCCCGCACTCGGGCCTCCGCGTCCACGCGCGTGGCCTCGAGTAATCCCGCCGGGCCCCAGGCCTCGATTGCATAGCTGGCGGTGACGACGGCGCGCTGCAGGCATGCCTGCACGGACAAGCCTGCCAGATGAGCGGTGGTGAACCCCATGGCGAAGGCATCGCCAGCGCCGGTGGGATCGACGATGCCGTTGGTGCGCGCGGTCCAGCTATGGAAGCGTTGTTCCCTCGCGTCGTACAGCAGTCCACCTTTGAGGCCGCGCTTGAATACCACGAAGCGCAGCTTACCGCTCACCAGCGCCGGCAGCGCGGCCATGGGATCGACCTGCGCCTGTTCGAGCTGCAACTCGTCCTCACTCGGAAAGAAGGCATCCGCCCGCGACAGAACCTCACGCCATCGCGCAAGGGTGGATTCGGTGACCGGCAGATGCGGGTCCACCGACACGAACGCCCCGTCAGCGAACGACGCGAGCAGCGTGCGTTGGACTTCGAGGGGCATGGGCGCCAAATGGAACGCGCCTGCATCGGCGAAGGCACGGGGTACATGCTGCGGCGTCGGCGAGACGGCTTCATGGGTCGGGCCGCCGAGCCGATGGATGACGCGACGCACGCGCCCCTCATACAAGAGCCACGTCCGCACGCCGGGCCGCCCGAGTGGATGCACACCTGATAGGTCGATCCCGCGTCGCTCGAGTTGCCGCAGCATGGCCTCGGGATAGTCCTCGCCTTGAAGGCTGACGCCTGCTGCACGTGCGCCCCAAAGTGCCGCAGCAAGCGAACAGTAGAGGATCGCACCTCCCGCTTGAGCCATGCGGGTGCGGCCATCGGGGAAGACGAGGTCGTCCACGAGCAGATTGCCCAGCACCACCAGGTCGCGACTCAAGCGCGGCCTCCCATCGGTCAGGCGAGGGGACCGAGCGCCATGAACGCACGCGCCACAGCTTTGACTGCATCCGGGTCCAGCGCTTGGTCCCAGCGTCCGCCCCGCTTGACCGATGAACCCACGATGAGTCCACTGGCGTGCGGATACCGCGAAAGATTCCCGGGCGTTAGCCCGGAACCCACCAGCACCGGCAGCGACACGGCCGCGGCCACATGGCGGACATCCTCTTGCGCGGTTTCTGCACCCGTCGCCACCCCGGTCACCACCACGCCGTCGGCGAGGAAGAACTCCGCAGCTTGGGCGGTTTCGACCAGCGAGATGTCCGCCGTGACCGCATGCGAGCTGTGCTTCTTCTTGATGTCGGCGAACACCAGCACGCGTTCGGCACCAATCGCACGCCGGTAACGCAGCAGTTCGCCCGCACACGATTCCATCAGGCCTTCGTCCGCGACATGCGCGAACACGAAGCCTTCGACGCGCACGAATGCGGCGTCACACGCGTGTGCCACAGCAAGCGCCTCACGGTTCGCTCCCGCCAGCACCTGCACTCCGAGCGGCAGGCCGGTCTCGCGCTTGACCTCGCGGCCCACCGCCGTCATCGCCGCGGTGATCTCGGGGCCGATCCCAGCTCGCAGATATGGGCGATCATGCATGTTCTCGATGGCGAGCGCGGTATAGCCAGCATCTCGGTACTCGCGCGCCTCGGCAAGGATCAGTTGGATCAACGTCTCGACGCCCTGGTGCGCTGTTGGGGTTCCGGGCAGCGCGCCCACATGCAGCATGCCAATCAGCGCCCGCTCAGCGCCCAAGCGTTCACGGAACAACGTAATGGAGTCCATGCCCCAGAGCCTACCGGTGTCCGCCACGCCCGTCACGCCGCGGACCGTCGCGCGCATCGACGGCCCGACCTACTAGGTCGCCATATCCTCGACCAAGGTGATCGCAATCAGCGCGCGATGGACCGCGCGCGCATCCAAGTGATCATGGTATCCACGGCACCGGGCACCTCGCGCGGCCAGGCGAACGGCTCTGCGCCCAGCGGGCGGAGTTTGAGCACATGGTTCGCACGCGCGAAAACCACGACGGTGGCGTCCGGGTGGCGTGACTCGCGCAACGTGGCCTCCAGCTTTGTCGCGGCGCGCGGCCCCGGCACGAGCTCGTCGCGCTCGCCATAGAGCGCG
>JBDSKE010000091.1:0-4296 GCA_039917105.1 Candidatus Eiseniibacteriota bacterium
GCCGCGTGAGATCGCTTGGAATGGTCTGTCCTCCAATGGTGCGCCAGTGCTCCCCGGCCTCACCTACTCCTATGTCTTCGAAGCGAGTGATCGGGCCGGGAACAAGCGCAACTTCGTGGGCGAAGGCTTTGGCGTGAGCGCGTGGCGTCTTGAGACTCCAACCGGTCCCTCGCTTGCGTTCTCCGGGGCCGAAATGCGTGTCGGCTCCCGAGGCGGGGCCGCACGCCAAGCGCCCAGCGAGGGCGCACCGCCCGTGGTGATCGAAGCGGCGGGCTGGCTCAACCAATCGGCGCGTCCAACGCAGCGACTACGGGTCGAAGCATCTGCGCGTTCGCGCGAGGAAGCGGACCTGCTCGCAGGGAGTGTCGCGCGTTGGCTTGGCCCCATGGTGGTCGGTGGCGCCGCACGCCTTCAGGTTGCGACCGAGGTTCGGGCGGATGCGCCCGAGTCCGGCGCGGTACGCATCACCGCAGCACGCTGACGTTCCGTCCGGAGATCAGGACTCTTCAGCCCGTGGCCGAGTGGAGCTTGGCCTCGAGTTCGCCGACTCGCGCGCGTAGCTGCGCGACTTCGGCGTGGAGTTCGGCGATCTGGGAAGAGAGCGCCGCGAACTCATCGGGCGTCGCACGTGCCACTGCCGGCGCTACGATCGCGGGGGGATGCTCGGAAGGAGCTGCCTGCGGACCGTGCCCCGCCGAATGCACCTTGAGTTCGGCGAACTCGTGCGCCAGATAAAGGTTGTGGCTGACCATCTGGCCACGGCCTGCAGCTGTGAGCTCGATCATCAGGCCGCGCTGCAGTAGGCCCGCGACGATTGGTTTGAGCTCGCCGAGGTCGGCGATCGGTTCCATCCGCGCGGCGCGCCCCCGCAAGTCGCCCAGCGATTGCTCTCCGCGCAACAGGAGCTCCGTCATCACCGCGAGTTCGGGTTTGTTCACGCCGAGCCACTCGTAGGCGTGGTGCTTGAACTTGACCGCCCTGCCCAGCCAGTCGATCTCACTCACGGCCCCGAGTGTCTGCAACTCGCCGAGCGCATTGCCCACGTCGGTATCGTCGAGCGTCATGAGCGGCTCGCGATTGCTCTTCTGGTTACAGCCGGCGACGATGGCATTGACCGTCATGGGATACCCCGCCGGTGTGGTCTTGGCCTTTTCAATCAAGACACCGAACACGCGCCGTTGGGTGGCATCGAGCAGCTTCCACTGGCCGGTGGCATTTGGCCCTGCGGGAGGCGGCGTCGTCATGCGGCCTCGATAAGCAATGGGGCGGCGGTGTTCGCCGCCCCATTCCGCCTACGCGGCAATGCCCTATTTTCCTTGGACGCCCTTCTTGAGCGCCGCGAGCATGTTGGCAAGTTCGGTCTCCATCTTCTTGGCGGTCGCTTGAGCGTCCGCTGGCGGGCTGTCGTCCGTGTATTGATCCCACACATGCACGAGGGTACCCGAACCGACGGGCTCCAGGATGACTTTCGCCTGGCACATGTAATCCCCCTTGTTGGGCTCGTGCGCAACGCGCAGTTCCTTGTCCTTGCGCAGATAGGTGACGACCGATCGTCCTCCATTGCCCCATTCGTCGGAATACTCGAGCACATCACCGACCTTTGAGATATTCGACTTGGCATTTGCTGGCGCCTTCCATGCCGGGCACCAGGTCACCAGGTTCTTGCCCTGGGTCATCCAAGCCCACACCGCCGCGGGCGGCGCGGCGACCTGCGCCTGGGCGTGGATGCGGGCGACGGGCACTTGGGTGTGTTCTGCGAAGGCCACAGGGCATGTTGCCAGGGCGAGCGCACTGGACAGGAAACAAACGACTGAAATGCGATTCAGCATGGGTCACGATCCTTTCGTCGCGGGGGTCGGTTTCCCCCGGCACAGGTGGGCTTCGCAACGGTCGGCGAACTGCAAAGGCGGTTCGAGAATACCCGATGCGCCCGCCTCATGGCACCGGAAGTCCCATCCGTCGTAAGAGAGTCGCGAATCGTGGATCGCCGTGAAGCGGTACAAGGAATGGATCCAGCCGAAGGCTGGACACCTGTTCCCCATGCCGCGCGACCGAACGGTCGAGCCAGCGGAACGCCTCGTCCTTGCGGCCGAGTTGCGTGAGAACTTGGGCTACTTCGAGGGCATCCACTTCCCCGCGGCTCGCGCTGTCGATCAGCTTGGGGAGCATCCCTACAGCTTCGTCGATGCGACCGCGCCGCGCTGCGATCACGGCTCGCATCCCCAGCGAATCCGAATCTCCGGTCAACTCCAGGTATTTGCTCCACGCCGAGCTGGCCAAATCGTGGCGTCCGGCCAGCTCGTGAGCCATTGACAATTGAATATAGGCTGCCGAGTAGCTGGGGTCGAGTCGCAATGTCGCCTCGTACTGGGCAATAGCTTGCTCGATTTGTCCGGTGTAGAGGAAGTGAAACCCCATATGGTCCGTGGCGGCCGTATTGAGCGGATCGAGAGCGAGGGCCGTGCGGCTCTGCTGGAATGACTCCTCGACGCGGCCCATGTCCATCAGGAGGTGGGAGTACATGTGGTGGGCTTCAAACAGGCTCGGCGTGATCTCGCTCGCGCGTTTGAAGTCCCGCTCAGCTGCCGCCCAGTTCCAGTCCTTATATTCGATCTGTGCTTTCAGTGAGTGTGCAAGGCCGAGGTCCGGATCCAGCGTCAGGGCGCGGTCTGCGGCGTGGCGGGCGAGGGCGACCTCTGAATCGCGATCGCCGGGCAGGCCCGGGTGCGCGAGGTAGATGAGCCCGAGCACGGCCCAAGTCGGTGCGTAGGTCGAATCCTCCTGCAGGGCCTGCTTGAGGAACTCGAGCGCAGCCTGCTCGCTCCGGTGGTCCCAGCGGCGTGAGGCATTCAGGGCACGCAAGTAGAGTTCGTACGCTCTGGGCGACACCGCCCGCCCATTTGCGATCTTCGCTTGTTGCCTTGGGGTCAGGTGGGCTTGCACTTCTTTTGCAATCGCGCCGGCGACCTCGTCCTGCAGGGCGAGGGCGTCACTCAAGTCGCGCTCATAGGATTGCGCCCACATATGTTGGTCGCTCGCCGCCCGGATGAGTTGCGCGGTGATGCGCACCCGAGCGCCCGAGCGCTGGACCGACCCTTCGACGATCGCATCCACGCCCAGCTTTCGGCCGATCTCGCGCATGGACAGCGTGGTCCCCTTGAAGCCCATCACGGAGGTCCGGGAGATCACGCGCAGCGTCCCGATCTGGGCCAGCGCGGTGATGAGTTCCTCGGTCATCCCGTCGGCGAAATACTGCTGTTCGGGATCGTGCGAGAAGTTATCCAGAGGCAGCACGGCCAGCGAGGTGATGCGGCCCGAGCCGTGATTCTGGAACAGGCGCGAACGCATTCCGCCGAGATTGAACAACATGGTCCCGGCCAGGAGGAGCAGGGCGACTGCGCCCGCCCAGAGCCACGGCCGCCCCTCTCGGGTTGACGCAGGCTGCCCGAGCATCTGGGGCTGCGCCATGGACCCCGAGCTGACGCCCGCGCCAAGACCTTCGAGCGCGGCCCGGACTTCACCCGCCTGCCGGTAGCGTTGGGTTGGATCCTTTGCCAGACAACGCGCGATGACCGCCGCCAGCCCCGACGGAACGCGAGTCGGTAACGGATCGGGCGGCGCGTGCAAGATGGCAGCGCCCAGCTCCGCCTGGGTGGAGCCGGAGAAGGGACGCGACCCGCTCGACATCTCGTAGAGCATGACTCCGAGCGACCAGAGATCGCTGCGCGCATCGGCCACCTCTCCGCGCAGGAGTTCGGGCGCGATGTATTGCGGCGTCCCCACGATCGCGCCGGACTCCGTGAGTGCCCGGGAAAGCTGGGCCGGCGCGTTCTCATCGACGCCTACGACTCGCTTGGCGAGCCCGAAGTCCAACACCTTCACGCGTCCGTCCGTGGTGATGAGGACATTCGAACACTTGAGGTCGCGGTGGATGACGCCCCGCCCGTGCGCATAGGCAAGCGCGTCTGCGATTTGCGTTCCGTAGCGGACCACGGTCTCCGGCGACAACCCGCGCGCACCGACCAGGACGTCGAGTGGACGACCCTCGATACGCTCCATCGAGATGTAAGCCAGGCCATCGGCATCGCCGACTTCGTAGATCGTGCAGATATGCGGATGGTTGAGCGCTGAGGCCAACCGCGCTTCCCGTATCAGCCGGTGGCGCGCGGCGTCATCGGCGACAGCTTCGGGGGGCAGCACCTTGATCGCGACTTCTCGGTGGAGTTGCTCATCGTGGGCGCAATACACCACGCCCATACCGCCCATGCCGAGCTTGGAAAGGATGCGGTAGTGCGA
>JBDSKE010000092.1:0-27399 GCA_039917105.1 Candidatus Eiseniibacteriota bacterium
ACCAACCCGCCTCCCATGCGGACGACGGCGGCAAACACCCCCAGGCGCAGCACGCCGATCGCCATTCCCACCCAATTGGCGATGTCATAGCGCTGCAGTCCCGAGAGCGCGGCTCCGAACACCCCGAGTGGGAATCCCAGCGCGAGCGTGGCACCCACGATCAGCACCAGCACCGGCGCGATGTCATGAAGTGCCGGATCCACCCGCAGCCAGACGTCGGTCCGCGACGCCAACAACACCGCAACCAACATGGTGATGACGCCAACGAAGGTGTAGAGCACGATCGCACTGCTGATCGTGCGTGAGAGGCCCTCACGGTCGCCGATCGCATGATCGCGCGAGATGTACCGAACGAGCGAGGGCCGGATCCCTTGATCGAACAGGCCGAAGTAGCCGGTGAGCGAGAATACGGTCGTCCACAACCCGTAATCCTGGTCGCCCAGATGATGGACCAGCATCGGGGTCAGCACGAAGCCGATCACCGCGGCCAGCAGGAACCGAAGGTAATTGGTGATGACGTTCCACAGCACGCGGAGGCTTCTCAACGGGACTCCCTGCACGCCGGAAGCGGCCGTCAGTTCTCGGCCGCCTCTCGCGTGTATCCGTAGTAGTTGGCCTTGTACCCGTAGTACTGCGGCAGGAACTCGCCGGAGTCGTTCATCAGCACGCCCAGCAGGTTGTCTCGGGCCTCGCGTTGCACTTTCACGCCATACTCGGCGGCCTTGCGTACGGTGGCGCCCGCCTTGATGACGTACAGCACGCCCTCCACGGCGCGCCCGATGATCAACGGATCAGGCACCGCCAGGTTGGGCGCGGTATCAAGCACCACCAGGTCATAGCGTGCCGACGCCTCTCGCAGAAACCACTCCACTGCATCTTGCTCCACGATCTCCGCCGCCGGCCGCTCGCTCTTGCCGGCCGAGAGGAAGTCCAGATTGCTGAGCGCCGTCTGGCGCACGAATCGCTCGTCGAAAGACTGTTGGATGAGCATCTGCGACAGCCCCCAACTGCTGCTCGGCATGCCGAGCGCCCGGTGGAGCGCCGGGCTGCGAAGGTCGAAGTCCACCAAAAGGGTCCGCTGGCGGTGCTCACGCGCGAGCGTGATTCCCAAGCATGCGCTTGTCGTGGTCTTACCCTCGCCCCGCGTAGAGCTGGTGATCATGAGCGTCTTGGGCAGCGACCTTCCCTTCGAGCGCGCGAGATTCAGGTAGATGCGCTTGAACTCGAGCCCCAGCGCACTTTCGACCTTGAGCCGGTGGATGAGACCCTGATCACGCGGGGCGGGTAGGGCCGCAGGGGGTCCTCCGCGCGACGACTTCGAACTGCGACGCTTGGAGCGCTCGAGCTCCTCGACTCGCGGGATGGCACCCAACACGGGCAAGCCGAGCAGCCCCTCGACTTCCTCGGCACCCTTCACAGATTGGTCCTGGTGCTCGACCACGAGCACCGTCCCCACACCCACGATGCCGCCGATCACGAGCGCCAGGATCACCAGCAGGGGCCGGTTGGGCTTGCCCGGCGACAGGGGCCGCGTGGCTGGCTCCATGACAAGGAACCGCCCGCTCACTTTGGCGTTCTGGAACGCTTGGGCGATCTGAGCTGCCGCCGACTGGGATTGGAATGTGTTGTACAGAGTGCGGGACTGTTCGACCTCTGCCGATAGCCGCGAGATATCCATCTCCCGATCCGGGGCCATCACCACTTGGCGCTGGTAACCATTCACTTGACCTGACACCCACGAGCGCCAGGACTCCTTCGCGTTGAGATTCGCTTGGGCCATTCGGTAACGCACGGCAAGTTCACGAGCTTCGAACGAAGCGCTCGGCAGGGCTCGGGCCGCATTCTCGGCGAACTTGGCCTCGAGTTCGGCACTCTTCTTGGCCAACGACATCCGGACGCTGGCGCCGCCGGACATGCTGCCTTCGGTGAGCATTGCACGACCCAGATTGTTCTCGAGGGAAGCGATCTGCGCCGCGAGCGAACTGGTTTCAGAGCCTGAGAGTTGAGCCGGATCGTTCTCACGCAACTTGCCCGAGAACTGGGAGCGAAGCTCCTGCACGCGCGCGCGATGCTCATCTGCTTCGATGCCAGCCTGTTCCAGGAGTGTCTGCGCGAATCCATAGTTGCGATCATTCACAGTCGAGCCCGAAAAGGTGGTGCTCAACACGGATCGGCGCGCGCCCTCCAGGCGCCCCTCTGCCACCTCGAGTTGGCGTTTGTAGATCTGCAACTGTGCGATGCTGAACTCCTGCTGATCCTGGACCGCTTCCAACAGGCGCGCCTTGGACGAGGCCACGAATTGGTTGGCGATGGCATCCGCGAACTTCTTGGCACGATCCGCGTCGAAGTCCGCGACCGTTACCTGGAAGAGCTTGCCCTTGCTCCGCTTGATGCTGACCCCGTTGCGCAGATATTCGACCAGGAAGGTCTCGACTTGCTCGTCCTGGGACATGTTCGGGTACCGGGTGGCCGATTTGAGCGCGAAGCGACGGGTGGCCGGTTCGTCCTTGAGGCCGGTGGCATTGAGAACGCTCTTGAGGAACAGGCTGCTCTGGACCTGCTCCTTCATGATGTCCGCTTGCTGTTCAGCCTCCAGCCCGCCCTGCATGTTACCCATCGGGCCCTGCATGCTCTGACCCCGATCCAGCAGCAGGATCGTGGTGCTGTAGTAAACCGGCTTGAGCAGGAACGCAGCGGCGATGCCGATTGCGAGGGCGACCGCCCACGGCAAGAAGAGCAGCCACTTTCGGCGCCACAGGACGCGCCCCAGTTCACCGATATCGACGGGTGCTGTAGGAGGTCCGGGGGGCATCTCGCTCATCGGTCAGTTGACTTTCTTGTTATTGATGTAGTCCACCAGCACCACCAGATTGAGTGCGTCACGCGAGAGCGCGAACAACCCGGTGAACGCGGACCAGACACTGGCCCCCTTCGGCATCACAACGACGACATCACCCGGCTTGACCGTCACAGGGGCACGGCTCCCCTTGCTGAGGACATCGCGCAGATTGAAGTGCGCCACAGTTTGGCCGCCCTCGCTGCGCGAGAGCATCCGCACGTCCGAGAGGTTGCCGCGTTCCGTGAGGCCGCCTGCGAGGGCGAGCACGGACCAGAGATCCTGCCCGACACCCACCGAATAGAGCCCGGGCTTGGCCACTTGGCCCAGGACTCCCACGCCCTCCCCTCCCATGCCGGCCCCGCCGCCCGCACCGGCGGAGCCAGGCACCAAGATGGTGTCTCCGGACTTGAGCTCAGGCAGCCCACTGGCATCCCCCGTGCGCAGCGCGGCGCTCAGGTCGACAGGGATGCTGCGCCGCGTCTTGCCTTCCCTGCGCACGATCCGCACACCCGAGAGGTCCGCCCCGGTCAACGCCCCACCCGCCTGTCCCAACACATCGGCAACCGAAGGGAGGCGCTCGAAACCATAGCGCCCGGGTTTGGCGACCGAGCCTTGCACGAAAACGCTCCGGCTCATGAACTGAGTCACCGTGCAAGTGACGGTCGTCGTCTGGCGCAGGTACGCCGAGAGCCGGTCGGCGATGCGATCCGATAGTTGTTTCGGCGTGAGACCCGCTGCCTTGATCTCACCCACTGGCGGCAAAGTCACATTTCCATTCGCGTCGACGGTGAGAGCGCGCTCCAACTCGGGATGCAGCCAGACCGAGACCTGGACCACATCTTCGGCGCCGAGCACATAGTCCTCTGCGAAGGCAGGCGGCGCCACGAGTAGCAGGCAAACGGCCATGAGCAACGCCATCCAACCGCGGCGGATGAACAGGTTCATGTGGTCCTCCTGAACAGATGGCTCCAATGGGAAGGCGATGTCACGGATTCCCGCGCCGCAGTCACTCTCATGATGAACATCTTAACTCCTTGCCGGGTCGGCTGCCTGTGGGCGCGTATTCGGTTCGGGATGACATTTCCTCAGGTCAGGGCTCAAGCAGCCGGACGGGCCCCCTCAGCGCGCACCAATGGGACCTCCGCCGACCGGGGCCGGCGCAGCACCACGGCGAATGTACGGAAAAGCGTGCGAAGGTCTAGCACGAATGAGCGATGTTCGACGTAGAACAAATCGTAGTGCACCCTGCGCACCACCCCATCGGCATCGTCGTCCGAGATGCCCGAGACCTGGGCCAGACCCGTCAGGCCCGGCAGCACCGTGAAGCGGCGCGCATAGTCGGGAACCAGATGGTGCCAGCGGAGCACAAGCGCTTCCTTCTCGGGCTTGGGCCCGACCAAGGCCATTTCGCCGCGCAGGACATTGAAGAGCCATGGCAGCTTGTTCAGGCGACGGCGAGCAACGAAGCGGCTCACCGGTCCCAGGTCCGAGCGGAATCGTTCGCACGTGATCGGTTCGCCCAAGAGATCCAAGGTGCGGCGTTCGAGACTACGGCGGTCGATCTCCGCATCGCCGATGCGCGGCAGGCGGCGCTGCCCCCAACGCCGACTCCGACCGATGCGTACCTCACGCACCATGATATCGCGCTGCCCGCGTGCACGACCCTCCAGCATCATCGCTGCCCAGAGCGGCGAGGCCAGCACCAGTAGGGTCCCGGCCATCGCGCCGTCGAATGACTGGCGCGTGCGCGCTCGCAGGTCGATCGGCCTGGGCGGCGGCGGGAGGCTGGCAGCCGGCAGTTGCACATCAGGCGTGACTGGCACCGGTTGCAGTCGGAGTTCTTCGGGAGTGGGCTCGCGATACTCGGGCACGATCCCGTGCAGGTGCTGTTTCACCTGGGTCGGATCGCCACCCTCGGCGACCTGAACCATGCGCGCGACCTGGTCCCTGAGAACGCCCTCGTCCTCGGCAGCCAGTTCCCAGGTCAAGATGCGCTCGTGCCGTGTGATGCGCGTCATCTCGGAATGCGAATGCAGCTCCTCGAACAGCTTCTCGCCGGGACGCATCCCGGTGAATACGATCTCGATGTCCTCACCCTCGATCAAACCCGCGAGTCGTACGAGCTGGCGAGCGAGATCCTGAATGCGGACCTGTTCGCCCATATCGAGCACGAACACCTCGCCGCCGCGTCCCATGGCCCCCGCCTGTAACACCAGGCGTACCGCCTCGGGGATGCTCATGAAGAATCGACGCGCCTCGGGATGGGTCACGGTGAGCGGTCCGCCGCGCTGCAACTGGCGTTGGAACAGCGGAATGACTGAGCCGTCGCTACCCAGCACATTGCCGAAGCGCACCGCGCAGAAACGTGTCTGGCTGCGTTGCGAGGCGCTCTGCAACAACATTTCGCACACCCGCTTGGAAGCTCCCATCACGCTGGTGGGATTGACCGCTTTGTCCGTGGAGATGAGCACGAACTTCTTCACGCCATGCCGGTCGCTTGAGTCCACCAGGTTCCGCGTGCCCACGATGTTATTGAGCACCGCCTCGCGCGGACTGGTCTCCAGCAGCGGCACGTGCTTGTGAGCCGCAGCGTGGAACACCACCGTGGGTTTGAAGCACGCGAAGTTCGATTCGATCCCCTGAGCGTCACGGATGTCGCAGACAATCGCATGCACGGGGAAACCCGGCCGCTGCGACACGATCTCATTGTGAATGAAATACAGGCCGTTCTCGGCGTGATCGAGCAGCACCATCTCCGAGGGACCGAACTCGGAGATCTGGCGGACCAACTCGGCGCCGATCGATCCGCCGGCCCCGGTGATCATGACGCGATGCCCACGCAGGAACTCGCCCACCTCCTCGAGATCGAGTTGCACCGGCTCACGCCCGAGCAGATCCTCGATCCGGATATCGCGCATCTGTGCAAGGGTGGGGCGCGAGCCACTGCTGAAATCCGACAACCCCGGAAGCGTCTTGACCCGGACGCTGGCCTCGGTGCAGACACGGGCGATCTCACGCAACACACGGCCCGGGACGTCGGGATCCGAGACCACGACCATTTCGATGTGCTTTTCGCGCAAGGCGGCTGGCAGGTCCGCGACCGTGCCAAGGACCTTGAGCCCTTCGATCAAGTGACCGGTCAGCCGCTGGTCGTCGTCGAGGAAGCCCACCGGCATGAGCGATTCCTCGCCCGAGAGACGACGGCGCATCTCCTGCACGAGGTGCACGCCCGAATGGTCCGCTCCAATGACCAGCGTCGGGACCGCGTGCCCATGGAAGGGACCCAGCACGCGTTCACGCGCAAGCCGCCAGGCAAAGCGCACGCCCCCGACCAATACCAACTCGATCAGCCAGATCGTCATGATGAGGCTGCGCGGGAAGAGCGGCGTGGGGATGAATAGCATGAGCACCACGAGGGACAGCGCCGAGAGCGTCACGCCCTTGAAGATCTGGAACAGCGTCACGGTGCTCGCGTATCGCCATAGGCCGTGATACAGCCCCGCGAGGAAGTATCCGAGCAAGCTCAAGAGCGTGAAGGCGGGTGCGACCTCTTGGAACCCAAGCCAGAATCGCGCGGGAATCTGTCCATCGAAGCGCAGCAACAATCCGACCACATAGGCCAAGTTCAAAAGGCCGGCGTAGCCGATCGTGAGGACCAGGAATCGAGGTGCCTTGCGGAAGCCCATGCGCGGGGGGTGGATTCCCGATTGTTCGAGATGCCCTGCCCGCCTGAACGCTCCCAGGGCGATATGCGTCCACCGGAGAGCGGGACCTCCGGAAGAGGGATTCGAAAGTGCCCAGCGGGCACCACGAATGCCAGTGTCCTGTCGCCGCCAGTCGCCTGCGACCTACAGGCTCATATCATCGGCTACAGGAGACCGCATCCTGCACCTTTTACCAGCACGAACTATTCCGACCACTTCAGGTCGGAAGGATCTGGCTGTGGTGCGCAGCGATGCTATGGGCCCCAACAGGGAGCGTCAAGTCAATGGCTGCAAACACTTAGGCGATTCATATGACAATGGACTGCCAACTACCCGAAACGCCACTCGCCACCCGCCTGAGGTGCCCAGGGTCCGCGCGGAAGTGTCAATGATGCAACATCATGGCGACTTCGGCTGTGATCCCTTGGCGGAATGAGCGCGGCGCGAAGCCCAGATCCCGGCATGCAGGCCCGATGTCGACCGCCTTGGATTCCGTCAGGCGCAAGACCTGTTCGGGGCTGACCGGGAATGGCACTCGGATGCGACGCGCGAACACGGCGGCCGCGTGCGCGGGAGCGAGGGGCACGGGGAGGATGCCCACGCGGCGCCCCAGCGCCTGTGCTGCGGTGTGGATCACCTCGGACAATGCGATCGGCTGCGGCCCGCCGACGTCATACTCCCCTCGGGCAGCGATGGGGCGTGAGAGCGATGCCAGGATGGCTTGCACGAGGTCATCGACATGCACCGGTTGTTGCGGCGTGATGCCGCCCAGTGGGGCTGGCACCCACGGCCACTTCTGGATCCACCGCAACAGTCGCACCATGTTCCGGTCACGCGGAGTCCCGTAGATCATGCTGGGGCGCAGGACCGTGAATGCGAGCGGCGAGTCGCGGAGCGCCGCTTCACCCCGGCGCTTGGAATCGGCACCAGCGCTCCGGAGCTGCGTGTACACGCCGGCGGAACTCACGAATACACCACCGCGCGCTCCCGCGGCGAGCATGGCCGGCAGGAACGACGGGACCAGTGCCAACCCGGCAAGGTGGACCACGGCCTCCGCCCCCTCGAAGGTGCGCGCCAGCGTGCCGGGCTCGGACAATTCCCCATGCCGCACCTCGACGCCTTCCAGGCGAGGAAGGGCCGAGACATCGCGCCCGGGCCGCACCACCGCCAGCATCCGCACGCCCTGATCGGACAACCGCGGCATCAGATGCGAAGCCACGAACCCCATGGCCCCGGTGATGGCCACGGTCCGCGGCATGGACCGCGCATCGGCTCCGGCCTCGATCTCGGTCATCCCCTGCTCCTCCCCACGACATCGTCCACGGCGAACGCGTACTCTAGCATCGACTCGCTCGCCGCACGGCCCTGCGCCACCCATTGGGGATCACTTCCATGCTGGAGTCACTCGAAGCAAGTGTCCACCGGCTTGAACGCCGAATCACCCGCCTGACCGCAATCGCCTCCGTGCTGGCGCTGGGATTCGTGTTGAGCATACTTTGGCAATTGCTGCCGAAGCCCACGCTCGATGCGCAAAGATTCATGCTGCGCGACAACATTGGGATCTGGCGGGGCGCACTGATGATGCGTGAGGACGGCTGCCCCGTCGTGCGCTTGAATGACTCACGCGGCAAGGCGAGATTGTATGGCGTCGTGCTCCCCGACGGGAATGCACGCCTGCGATTCACCGACTCGACCGGAATCCATCGAGCGATCCTCGAGCTGGAGCAGCACTCGCTGCCGCAACTGAGCCTGCTCGATCAGGACGGGCGCCTACGCGCACGCGTTGCGGTGGATTCCGCGGGCCATCCCACCGCGGAACTCATCTGGGGCGGCCAGAGGCGGATGGTCTCCCTCGAACCCGCACCCGAGGCCTCGCACTGAGGCCACGGACAAGAAGGTGGCCCGCGTGAGCAGGACTCACACGGGCCACTGAGCTTCGAGGATTGGTAGCGCTACGGGGATTCGAACCCCGGTTAGATGGCTGAGAACCATCCGTCCTAGACCCCTAGACGATAGCGCCACAAAATAGTTGCGCACAGCGATGCGTCAAGGAAGGCGGCAATCTAGCGAACAGCCGTCCGACCCGTCAAGCATCGCAAGCGGCACAATCCGTTACGACGGATCGGCGCATGTGCGTCGTTGCATGTTTGGCTGCCCTGCAAGGATTCGAACCTCGACTAACTGGGCCAGAACCAGTCGTGCTACCGTTACACCACAGGGCAGTCGAGGCCGAGCAATCTAGCGAAGCCAACGCCTCAAGGCAAGTCGGGCGCTGCGATTTCTCACGCCTGCGGCGCCCATGGAGATTCTGCCGACCATCGCACTGCGGCCTCACTGAGTCGCGCGACGGCTCGCTCCCGCCCCACCAACCAGATGACGTCGAAAATCCCAGGCGAGACCTTGCGGCCCGTCAGTGCCACGCGCGCCAAGCCCATCAATTCGCCGGCCTTGACGCCCAAAGTTGTTGCAAGCAAGCGAATCTCCACTTCGAGACTCGCCTGCGTGAAATCCCGATCGGAGGCGATCGCCTCAGCCACTGCCTGCAATCGGCTCGCAACATCGGTTTTGGCGAGCAGTTCGGTCCACGCCTCGGAATCGAGTTCAATCGATTCCACCAAAGCGAACCGCCCATAGCCCTCGGCGTCGCGCAGCGTTTTGAGCCGATCTCCCAGCGCGCGGATGAAAGTCAGGCGCCACTCCTGAGTGCGAGTGGAAATATCGTAACCGCGCCTTGCGAGGAACGTACCCACGCGCGCGACCCGCTCGTCCTCGGTGAGGCGGCGCAGGTGCTGGGCATTCACCCACTCGAGTTTTTCCATGTCGAACACCGCTGGACTTGCGCCCACGCGCTCCAACCGGAACACTTCCTCAAGTTGGGCGAGCGAGAACAGTTCATGCTCGCCATCGAGCGACCATCCCAACAGCGCCAGGAAGTTCAACATCCCCTCGGGGACGATGCCCAGGTCGCCGAAGGCATCCACGGACGTGGCCCCATGGCGCTTGGACAAACGCTTGCCGTCCGGCCCAAGGATCATCGATGCGTGTGCGTACACGGGCGGCGGCTCGCCGAGCGCAGCGTAGATCAAGAGTTGGCGCGGTGTATTCGAGATGTGGTCGTCGCCCCGGATCACATGGCTGATGCGCATCTCGAGATCATCGACGACGCAGGCGAAGTTGTAGGTGGGTAAGCCATCTGATCGCACCAATACGAAGTCGTCCAACACGTCGTTCTGAAACTCGATGCGGCCGCGCACGACATCGTCCCATGCCACCGCGCCGACGGCAGGGCAGCGGAAGCGCCACACCGGGGCGCGGCCAGCGGCTTCGAACGCCTCGCGCTGCACCGGAGTCAGGGAGCGATGCCGACCATCATAGCGTTGCGGCTCCTGTTGTGTGGTTTGCGCTTGCCGCATCGCGTCCAGCTCATCCGGCGAGTCATACGCCGCATACGCGTGACCACTCGCCACAAGTGCTTCCCGGTAGCGCTCGTAGAAGGCCCTGCGCTCCGACTGGAGATAGGGACCATGGGCGCCGCCCACATCCGGACCCTCGTCCCATGCGAGGCCAAGCCAGCGCATACCCTCGAAGATTGCAGCGGTCGAGGCATGGGTGGAGCGCTCGGCATCGGTGTCCTCGATCCGCAACACGAACACTCCACCCTGGGAGCGGGCGAAGAGTTGGTTGTACAGCGCGGTGCGCGCCCCGCCAACGTGCAGATGACCAGTAGGACTGGGGGCGAAGCGGACGCGGACACTCATGGACGTGCGGGCTCCGAATAGGGGTGAGCGAAGCGGAGCGAGGACACTAGGGATGCTCCCCCTGCAGGGTCAAGGCCGGACGCGCGAAAGGCGGGCCCTCGCGGACCCGCCCTCGCTCCTTCATCGCCTGTCGGTTCAGTCGAGCACGACCAACTTTCGCGAGGCACTCTTGCCACCCACGGTGAAGCGGGCGAAGTAGACTCCGCCCTGGACGGAACGGCCCTGATCGTCCCGCATGTCCCATTCGAGCGAGAATCGTCCCGCCTTCGAAAGCCCGCTGTCCACAGTCTTCACCCGGCGTCCCGTCAAGTCGAAGACCGCCAGCTCGTAGTCGTGGCCGGCGAGGTCGGCGGGGATGCCGAACCACAGCCTCGCCCGCGTTGTGCCACGCGTCGGGTTGGGAGTGATCGGGGCGAAATCCACGCGGCCCGGCGCGAGCCCGCTCAAATCGGCACCTTCGTCCACCCCAACGAACAGCGGTGCATTCATGAAGCCGGTGCGCCGTGCGTCATGGTGGAACTGCGGCCACGGCGCAGGGCCTGCCGGCGAATACGGGAAGTCGTAGTCCCAGACATACAGATTCTTATCCCAGCCCGCGAGCACGATCTCGGTCTTGCCATCGCGATCGATATCGCCGAGGGCGGCGGCACCGCGGATCTCCGCCTGCGTCTGGATCGGGAATCCCGGCATGATCGTGCCATTGAGTCCCGAGAATGCCGTGAGCAGGCCGAACTCATCCCCCACCACGATATCCGGTCGCCCGTCCCCATCAATGTCCCCGACGACCGGGCTCGACTCGGACGCACCATTGCTGAGGACGCTATAGCGGAGATTGCCGAATGGGGGAATGAGTGTGCCGTTACGGTTCCACACATAGAGCCCGCCGTTCGTGCTCTGCCAGACAATATCGACGAAGCCATCGTTGTTGATGTCGGCGAGCGCTGGCGATGGGCACTTGCTGCTGCCCGAGGAGCGTGTCCATACCGGCCAACCAGCGCGGCGCTTGCCGTCTGCCTGGAGCACATAGAGCGAATCGTTCGAGGAGGCGAAAATGATCTCGGGCGAGGTGTCGCCCGGGCCATCCAGATACCCGACCGCAGGCGAGCAGGTGATCGCGCCATTGGTGATCAAAGGGAAGCCGGGCACATTCGTGCCGTTCGCCTTCCAAGCGTAGAGCTTGCCGTCGAACCCCCCATAGACGATCTCGGGCAGATTGTCGCCGTCGATATCAGCCATGGCCGGCGTGCCGAAATTGTAACCGGAGCCCAGATTCTTGAACACGCCCTTGGTGGTTGGATTCGCGTCCCCATCCGACCATTCTGTGCCGTCCGCACGCATGACATAGAACTGGACACCGTTGGAGCCGAACGCAAGTTCGGAAGCGCCGTCGCCGTTCAGGTCCCCGACAGCCGCGGATGACCAGATGTTGTTTGAGATGTACAGGGGCCAGCCGGCGCGCACATTGCCGAGCTTGTCGAATACATAGACCGCCGAGGAATCCCACGAGGGAGCGATGATCGACCAACCGTTGCCATCCAGCGTAGCGACCGACGGCGCAGCCGCGAAGTATTTGCCGCGGCTGCTGAAGTCGCCCAGCGTGACCTCGGAGTTGTCCGCATCCACCGGGGCGGACCCATCGGCGTGCATGACGAACATGTGCTCGGCGCCAACGACGATGTCCATCTGGCTGGACTGATAGATGTATTCGAGTGCCACGGACGAAGGCGTATTGCCATCCATCGGAACGGGGAAGATCGAGTGAACGGGTGGATTCGTGCCGGCGCTGGCGAGCGAGGATAGCGACGACTCGTTCCCTGAGGAATCGACAGCGCTGACCTTGTAGTAGTACCGCGTCAGCGGGCTCAGGTTCTCATCCAGGTAGTAGGAAGTCCGGTCGGACGGCGTCGGATTCACCTTGGTATAGGTGCCAAACTGCGTGCTGCTGCGGTAGATGTTGTAACCGCGCAGGTCCGACTCCGCGCTATGGCCCCAGGTGAGGGCGACGCTCGTGGCCTTTCCCACCCCAAGCAATGAGACCGGTCCAGCTGGGAACGATAGGTCAAGGCGCTTCGTGAAGCGCTCCCCGAATGCATCGGACACGATGATCGACAACTTGGCCGCGCTCGACAAAGGCTTGAATGTGACCCCGTCGCCCGTCGCCGTGACGCCCGTCGCGATATCCGCGAAGGTCGCGGTACTGTCGCTGACTTCAGCCAGTCCGTCGTAACTGCGCAGCTTGATCGAGACACCACGCGCGATGCCAGTGCCGTGATTGCGCAGCTTGAGCTGGTAAGTGACGGTCTCGTTCACCTCAGGGCGGCCGTTGTTATTGCCGCCCGTCTCGGTCTCGACGTGCCCATTGTGCATCAGGTCCGGGCTTCGCACAGTGAGTTGGAAGTCCTCGGTCCACGACTGCGCCCCGGAGACGAGCGTGAGTTTGAACGGCACCTCGCGTTGGTCAATCAAGGTGTAGGGGAAGTTGACGCGGAACCCCGTTGCCGGATTGGTAGTCCCGCCTGCGCTGATCGTGCCATATGCAACGGCTGGGACGACGATGGAAACAAGCGGATCGGTTGTGGTGAGCGAACCCTGGATCGAGGCCGCGGCGCCACCGCCTCGATTCGAGACCGGCACACGCAGGTCCACGGTCTCACCGGCGTTGAGCTTGCCGTCGGAATCACCAACAGTCCCGCCGACATTGTCGTCGTCGATCACCACCGCGCCGTCGGCAAGGGAAGCCGATCCGGACGCCGAAATCGTGACATTCGCCTGATAGGGCTTGGCATTGAACGCAGTCACGGTCAGCACGAAAGTGCCGAGCGAATCCGGGCGGAACGGCACAACGGCATTGCCGGCCCCGTTGGTGGTGGCGATGCGGAATTCATCGCCGGCCCGGTATGCCACAACGCGAGCACCACTGAGCGGAACTCCCGATACCGAGACATTGACCGTGAACGACGAATCGCTGATGGCGACGGCCCCGGGGTGGGACACGGTCAGTGTGCGCCAGTTGCCGGACCACATGCGCAGTTCGGGATCTCCCAGCATGAGAAGTGTCATCTGGGTCCAGCGATTGACTCCGTCGTAAGTCGAGAAGGCGATGTAGGGCAGCTTCTGGCGAGACTGCAACTCGCCGACTGCAGTGATGCTGTCCTCGATGAAGAGGCGGAAGTATTCCGCTTGGTAGGCGCGCCCGGCGGTCGGAAAGTCGAATCGCGTCGAGCCCACGTTCGTGACGGCGCCGCCGGTGGGATTCTTGATGAACGCTTCGCCAATGCATGGAAAGTCGATTGCATTGGAGGTGCAATTGATCGCGTACAAGTTGATGAGTTTATTTCCGTTGGTCAGGCCCGCGGCGTCCGCATTGGTGAGACTGGCATCGCCCACGGACATGATGTTCCGGTAGCCATGACCCACGTGAATCGCCACATTGTAGCCACGATTGAGCGAGTCCAGCACCGCTTGGCGGGTCTCGACTACAGAGCCCGGCCGCCAACGCGCATCGAGGTAGTTCTGGTACAGGCGACGCAGCGGCAGGTCCGGTCGCTGGTCGAAGATGGGGAGGAGCTCCTCGACGAGTTCGGCACCATCTAGCGACGTTCCCTGCCCGGGCTGCCAATCCTGGGGGAACAACACCTCCGCGAAAGCGAGGTACCTGCTCTCGTATCCCCCGACGGGAGTCTTGCTGTACTGCAGCGTCTTGTTCACGAATACCTGCGCGTCGGCCGCGGAACTGACCGGAGCACGCCCGACATACACCTCGGGCAGGAGATCGCAGGCATCGCCCGGATCGTCCACATCGAGATAGCCCTCTCCATAGAGGCTGTCGCCGTCGGCATTCCAATTGCCATCGAGGGCTTGGAAGTAGAGATCCGACGCAATGCTCTCGCCACCATAGAAGAGGGTGGTTGCGAGTCGTTCGGGTATCACGTCGGTGTCGCCGCCCAGGAGCACCCACTTTGTGCCCCAACGCGAGTAGGCGTCGCGGATGAACCTGCGGATTCGGTCGGCATCGTCAACACCGTAGGGGTACTGCTGCGTGATGAACGAGACGGTGCGCACAACCGCGGGCACACCCGATTGCGTCTTCCAGTCGGCCAACTGCTGGAACGTCGGGGCCATCGCGTCACTGGTGATGATGAGGTAGGCAACCGGGCTGCCCAGCACCGAGGGGACCTGCTGAGGCCGGAAGGGTTCGGCCTGTTCCTGGATGCCGGGTGTGGCAGAGCGCAGCACCGTGGCCGCTTCTTTTGCGCTCATGGGTGGCAGCTCATCCTCCCATTCGCGCACGATCCGTTCGCGACGGATCGGGGGCTCGGCACCGGATTCCAGCGTGAGACGCAAACGCATCGAGGCCACGCGCTCAAGTCGACCCGTTGCTGGGCTCCACCGCACCGGAGCCCACCGCACGAATGCAACCGACAGACCCCGCAGACCTCCCTGGGCTCCCAGTTCGACGAGGCGCTCAGGCTGGAAGGCCGGCCCCGTGAAGTAGGCGGCGGCGGGTTCCGTGCGAATGATGGGGCCCAGACCGGGCTGGGGCGCAATGCTTGCCTGCAGGCGTGCACCTTCGGCGAGAATCGCGGTGGTCACATCGATCACTTCGACCGATGTCACCCGGGCACCTTGTGGAATATCGATACGCTCGGAGAGCCACGGGAGGTCCGGATGTCCGGGCGCGAACTCGCGCATGCTGCCCTTTGCTTCGACCACGGTGAAGCCGCCCGACTGCGTCACCGACACGCGAGCGGGATCGAGGGTCAACGCGTGTTCGAGGAAGCTGGTCGCGTATGCCGTGGGCACGACGAGAATCAGGATGCCTAGGACAAGCGTGGCGATCGAGCGTAAGCGCATGCGAAAGTCTCTCTCCCAAAGTCGGGGCACGGGTTGGATCCGTTCCATAGCTATCGACCATCGGGCTGGGGGGAGGGACAGGGGCCCCGGGTCGGGTGAGGTGTCTTGAGCGCGGGTGCAGAGCATATTCCCGAACATCATGCAGCACTAACGATAAAGAACCAGACATACCGGGGTCAACGGCTCAGTGAGGTTTCGCTCTGGGCACGGTCAGGCGTGTGAACTCTGGCCCATTGGATGGGCCGAAATACCCAGCGGTTCGGCGATCCGATTCGACCCAGATCCAGGGCAGGTTGGCAATAGGCAGCACGACCCGTTCTTCGGCCAATCGTTGTTGGGCATGCTCAACATCGAGTGGTTCAAGGGCTCCTGGGGAAATGGCAGGATCGAACTCCCGTGTGCGCCAGCCCGTTCGAAAGGACCCGATTGCCGGACCCCGCAGCGGCATGACCATGGTCGCCAGTTCGGCGGCAGCGCCCTGCCAAGGCGCCTGGGATTCCACCAACTGCGCGTGCGCTGCGGCGGACCGCAATGGCTCAGCAGCGGCGGCGGCGCCCCGTTGGGCGCGCAATTCGGCATATAGCCCTGCCCTGGCCCACTGCCCTTGGAGAGTCCTAGCCACTTCGGCCCCGGACCGGTCGGCGTCGAAGGCGAGGGTGACGTGGAACGATCCCCCCAGCTTGCCCCGCGCGAGCCAGCTCCGCACCAATTGGGCATCCAAGGAGGGGAAATCGAACGCGCCGGCCCCGGTGAGCCATGAGTTGATCGAAGTGCCTCTCTGACCCAGTACCTCGACCATTTCACGACGGTCGAGCGCGTGCGAAAGCGCGTGCCGCGCCGGCAGCCGGTGCATGGGCGGCATATCGGCTCGGAATACCAACAGTAGTCGGCGTGGCGGGCTCGCTTCCAAATGCTGGACGACATAGGGCGCGGGTACGGCCCGTTCGAGTAACGCGGGCGGGATCGGCCATACCAGGTCCGTGGCCCCTCGACGCAGGAGGGTCCGCACGCGCGCCGCCCCCACGACAAAACCGATGCGGAGGGTATCCAAGCTCGCGGCCACGCCGACGGACGAGTCCGCTGCCAACAACACCAGCGCTCGGCCCGGCTCGTGTTCTGCAACCCGATACGGGCCGATCCCCACTGCCGCGTCCCACTCCCCCACCCGGGACTTCCACGGAGTGCTCACGCCGGCGATGGCCAACGCATCGAGCAGATGGGAGTCCTTGCGCACCAGGCGCAGCACCAAGGTCCGGGCGTCTGGGGTTTCGATGCCGAGCGCAGGAAGCGGGCGGCCGGCACGCACCTGCGCCACTCCCTCCACTGCGCCCAACAACCAGGCCCGCGTGCCATGGTCGGCGCGCGCAAGTCCAGCGATGAGCGCGGCGCGGAATTGCTGACTGGTGACCGCCGTGCCGTCCGTGAAGTGCAGACCCGGGCGCAATACGAAGGTGAGCGAGAGGCTGTCCTTGCCCCATGCGAATCGTTCCGCCGCACCCAGCACGATGCTTCCATCCGAGCGACGCTCGAGTAATCCGCGCGAGAGCGTCCGCTCGAGCGCTGCGCGCACGGCATCGGGTGGCCCATCGGGATCGAACGCGGGCTGCGTACAGCCCACCGTCCAACGCGCGGCCGATGGCACATGCCGAGCCGGTCCATCGGAACAACCCGCGCACAGACTCAGGGAGAGCGCGAGCAGCGGCACCGGGTATCGCTTCCCTGCAATGTGGGGCATCGTCTGGGTACCTTAGGCGCGGGCGGGAGGGGCGGCAAGCGGACGCGTTGACCCCCGCTTGGAAGGGGCGGTAGCGTGAGCCGCATGACGCCGAATCGCTACCAGGCACGCCTCGCCCGGGCCCAGGATTCACTCCGCAGAGCCGCCGCGCAGTGGCTGTTGGTCCCTGCATCGCCGGACTTCCGTTGGCTGACGGGGGCCGCCGCGCGGGTCACCGAACGGATGGTGTTGCTCGCGGTCCCGGCCGAGGGTGCGCCGCTCGTGGTGGTGCCGCGGCTCGAGGCGGATGCACTCCACCAGGAACGCCCCGACCTCGAGCAACTCATCTGGGACGAGCATGAGGATCCCTTCGAACGGCTCGCCGAACGCATCGCGCTCACTCCTGCCACGTCCGTCCTGTTGGGTGAAGGCCTGCGCGTACCGCATGTGCTGCGGCTGGCCGCCCATGCGCGCTGCGCCGCAGGCGATGCGCTACTTGCTCCTTTGCGCGCGGTCAAGGACGCCGACGAGTTGCGGTTGCTCGAACAGGCCGCCCGCCATGCGGACCAGGTGGCCGAAGCGACCGCCGACTTCGCTCGGCCCGGATGCACCGAGCGCGAGATCGCCCGTTTCATCGCCAGCCGGTTTGAAGCGCTGGGGGACACCGATTCGTGGGCACTCGTGGCGTCGGGCCCGAACTCGGCGCTGCCGCACCATCACACCGGCGACCGGGTGCTGCTCGAGGACGAGGTATTGTTACTCGACCTGGGCGCTTCGCACCAAGGCTACCAGTCGGATATCACGCGCACATATTGCATTGGCGAACCCCCGTCCCAGGTTCTGCATGCGTTCGACCTGGTCGATCAGGCCCGCGTCGCCGGCATCGCTGCAGCGCGGGCCGGCGCTACATGCCAGAGCGTGGACGACGCGGCGCGCGGAGTGTTCGAGCGCGCCGGGCTCGCCTCGCAGTTCGTGCACCGCACCGGACATGGCGTTGGGCTGGAGGTTCACGAACTGCCCTATCTGGTCACGGGCAACCTGCTTCTTCTCGCTCCGGGAATGGTGCACAGCGTGGAGCCCGGCTTGTATTTTCCCGGGCAGTTCGGCATTCGCTTGGAGGACATCGTGGTGGTCGAGGCCGAGTCCGGTCGACGCCTCAACCAGATCGCGTGCGATCTTCGCGTGCCGAGGCTGCGCACATGAGCGCCGGACCGGCGAATGCTCCGACCGAGGCGGTCATCCTCGAAGGCCTGAACGAAGAGCAACGGACCGCGGTCACTCACGGAGAAGGGCCGATGCTGATCGTGGCGGGCGCCGGCACCGGCAAGACCCAAGTGATCACGCGCCGCATCGCGTGGCTGATCGCCACCAAGCGCGCGCGGCCCGAGCAGATCCTCGCACTGACGTTCACCGACAAAGCTGCCGCCGAGATGGAGACGCGTGTGGACGAGCGCGTGCCCTATGGCCTGGTCGGCGCGACCATCGCCACATTCAACGCGTTCTGCGACCGGCTCGTGCGCGAGCACGCGGTCGAGCTGGGGCTCACCTCGCAGCTGCGGGTCGAGAACACGGCAGAGATCCTGGTATTCCTGCGCGAACACTTATTCGACCTGGGCCTCAAGCGTTACCTGCCCCTGGGCAATCCCGATGCGCACTTGCGGGCGTTGACGGGCGTGTTCGACCGAGCTCGCAACGAGGACGTGTCCCCCGAACAGTATCTGGCTTTCGCTCAAGGGCTGATGGCCGATGCTGGCGCTGATCCCGAAAAGCTCGACCGCGCCGAGGCCGAACTCGAGAAGGCACGCGCATACGGGCGCTACCAGGAATTGCTGCTGGGAGCGGGTCGGGTGGACTTCGGCTCGCAGATCAGCCTGGCCCTGCGTTTGTTACGCGAACACCCTTACCTGTTGCGCGAGTACCAGGACCGTTTCCGCTGGGTGCTCGTGGACGAGTTTCAGGACACCAATCACGTCCAGTTCGAGTTGGTGCGACTGCTGGCGGGCAAGCGTCGGAACCTTACCGTGGTGGGCGACGATGACCAGAGCATCTATCGCTTTCGCGGAGCCAAGGTCGAGAATCTGCTGCAACTGCTCGAGGTGTTCCCGGGCACCAAGGAGGTCCTGCTCAAGCGAAACTACCGCTCCGGCCAGTCCATCCTCGACCGCTCGCACCAGTTGATCCAACACAATGATCCGATGCGGCTCGAGGCGGCGCGTGGCTATGACAAGCGGCTTGTGGCTGAACGTACCTTCGAAGGTGGGCGTTTCGAGGGCTCGGTCGAGCATCGCGCGTTCCAGACCGCGAGCGACCAGGCCGACATCGTGGTCGGTGAGATCGCCGAGGCCGTGGCCCAGGGGAGCGCCCATGCGGGGTCGTTCGCCATCCTCGCCCGCGCGCACAACCACTTGGATCCCTTCGCGCTTTCACTCAAGGCACGCGGAGTGCGTTTCCGCCGCGTTGGGATGCGGGGACTGTATTCGCGTCCCGAAGTCCTGCTCTGCCTCAATGCCCTGCGATCGGTGGCCGACCCCGACGATAGCGCCTCGGTCTACATGGTCCTGGGCGATCCGCAGTTCGGCGCCGACCCCGTGGACCTGGCGCGGCTCGGCGCGCAGGCGCGTCGCGTCCACCGCGGCATGTTGCGCGTGGCCGTCGGCGCGGCGCAGAACGATCCCGAACTAGCCGATGCCACCCGCACGGCGATCGGACGCTTCGTCGAGCTGCACCGCGAACTCGCCGAGCAGGCGGTCCGCCGCCCCACCTCGGAAGTGCTGTACGCATTCGTGCAGGGCTGTGGCCTGCTTGAGCAGATCATGGACGAGGGCGACCCCGAGAACCTGGAGCGCGCCCAGAACCTGAACAAGTTGTTCAGCATCGTCTCCCGCGTCGGGCCATTGTTGACGCGCGATCGGGTCGACCAGTTCATCCCCCACCTCGACCTGTTGATCGAGATGGGCGACGACCCCGCCGCCGCCGAGCTCGAGGGTGATGACGAATCGGTCAGCCTGCTCACCGCGCACGGCGCCAAGGGGCTGGAGTTTCCCACCGTGTATCTCGTGGACCTGACCGAGCAGCGCTTCCCGCAATACCCCAAGGGCGATAGCATGCCGTTCCCACTTGAACTGCGGCACGCGATCGGGGATGAGCGCGAGGAACACTATCGCGAGGAACGACGCCTCTTCTATGTGGGCATGACCCGCGCGCGGGACCGGCTGGTGCTGTGCCATGCCCAGGATCTGGGCGGCAAGCGCGCCGCCAAGCCGAGTCGCTTCGTGCTGGAGGCGTTGGGTCTACCTGCGCCTCCCAAAGGCGCCAAGGGTGCGACCGCATTGGAATCCATTGCGCGCTATGCGCCCACCTCCGAAGCCCCCGCGCCAACGCTCGTTCCGATGGCCGAGGACGAAGTGCTCACGCTCTCGCATTCGGCGATCGACGCGTACTTGGCCTGTCCGCTCCGTTATTATTTCGCGCACGTGGCGCAAGTGCCGCTGCCTTCGGAGCCCACACTCATGTACGGCAATGCCATCCATCATGCGATCAAGGTCTGGCACCAACACCGGCTCAAGGGCCTGCCAATCGAGACCCGCGATGTGATCGCGGCGTACGAGAGCATGTGGTCGAATGAAGGCTTCCTCACGCGAGCCCATGAGGAGAGGATGTTCGCTCAGGGGCGCGAGGCGCTCGAGGCATTCGTCCGCCGGGACCTCGCCGCCGGCCTCAAGCCCGTGGCGATCGAAACCGAATTCCGCTTTCGACTCGGAACCAACCATGTCCACGGGCGCTTCGACCGGATCGATGACCGACCCGATGGCATTGTGCTCGTGGACTACAAGAGTTCCGAAGTCAGCGAGCACGACGCGGCGGCCGCGCGCGTCAAGGATAGCGCACGCGATGGCCAGCTCGGGTTGTACGCGCTCGCCTACCAGGAGACGCGTGGCGTACTTCCGACACGCCTCGAGCTGCATTTCGTCGGTTCGGGCGTCGTGGGAATGGCGGATGTCGAACCCGAATATCTCGAGCGAGCCCGCGAGCGGATCGCGACCGCCGCGCGCGGCATCCGCAGCGCCCGGTTTGACGCCACGCCAGACGCCCGGACATGCGCCCACTGCGACTATCGGCACCTGTGCCGCCATAGCGCCGCACGGAGGAATACTTGATACAACCCGATCGGGTCGCTCTGCGAGACGCTGCGGTCGCATTCGCGCGCGAAGCGGGCGCCATCGTGCGCGAGGGCTACGGACGCATCCACGCGCCTGAACACAAAGGCCGTATCGACCTTGTGACGGAATACGATAAGCGCTCCGAGGCACTCCTCCTGCGCCAGATTCGCACCCACTTTCCCGGGCACGGCATCCTTGGCGAGGAATCGGGAGCGCACGAAGCCGTGGATTCCAATGTGCGCTGGATCCTCGATCCGTTGGATGGCACCACCAACTTCGCGCACAACTATCCATTCTTCGGCGTCTCGATCGGGGTCGAGCGGGACGGCGTCATGGTCGCCGGTGCAGTCTATGACCCGGTGCGAGACGAGATGTTCGATGCGGTGCTGGGCCAGGGCGCGCGCCTCAATGGCGACCCGATCCGCGTCTCGACCACCTCGCATATCGAAGACGCCCTGTTGGTGACGGGCTTCCCTTACGACGTGCGGGAGCATCCCGAGCGACACTTGCCGCTGTTCCAAGCGTTCCTTGTGCGCGCGCAAGGCATCCGACGCGACGGCTCGGCCGCGCTCAACCTCTGCTACCTCGCCATGGGCCGATTCGACGGCTTTTGGGAGGGCAACCTCTCGCCCTGGGACTTGGCGGCCGGCTCCCTCATCGTGTGTGAGGCGGGCGGGCGGATCACGGACTACGCCGGTGGCTCGTTCGATCTGGAGGGCCGGCAGATTCTTGCGGCGAATACGGCTTTGCATGCTGTGATGCAAGCAGTGCTGGCGGAACATCCGGGCGTGATCCGCGGGAGCGGATTCGCACGCTGACCGCGCAACAGCCCTTGCAACCCTGCGGCGCGAGGGCTGCAGAAACCATCCGACCGTCAGGCGGCTGCGGCTCTGGGCGGGAGGTTCAGTCGATTGCGGATGCGTGAGACCAGGTCTTGAATGTCGTAGGGCTTGGTGATGAATGCATCGGCCCCCAGATCCAAGGCAAGGCGGCGATCCGTCTCGCCCGAGCGCGCACTCAAGATGAATATGGGAATGCGGCGATAGCGCTCATCGAACTTGAGTGCGCGGCAGACCTTGTATCCGTCCAAGCGCGGTAGCATCAGGTCGAGCACGATCAGGTCAGGCGTGTGTTCGCGGGCCATGTTCAAGCCCTGCTCCCCATCGCTGGCTTCGAGCACGTCGAATCCTTCGACTTCCAGACCGAAGTGGAGCACGACGAGCAGGTCCGGCTCGTCATCGACGATGAGCACACGCGGTTTGGTGTCGGACATCATGTCCCTCAGGGGCGGGCGATGGAAAGGCCACGAGTAACATCGGCCGCTCGCTCAGGGGACTGAAGTGCTCATTCAAGGATTCGTGGCGGTCCGCGAGAAAGGCACCGTCCGCACCGCCTCTGCGTCCGCGAGCAGGTCCCGCACCCGCACCTCGAGTAAGTATTTCCCCGGAGGCAGCTCCTGCACGGGAACGCTGACGAACTGGCGCCGGATCGAGCCCGTGTTCTCGTCACTGCGTGAGGCCGACAGCGCCGGAGGAGAACGGCGAGGATCGAGCGTTCGCTGGATCCACACTCGGCGATCCTTCTCGGCCGACTTGACGGAGTACTGGTATTCAAAGCGCGAAGTCCCATTGGCGGCCAGCGCCAGATGGGTGATCTCGAAGTAGGCGGTGAGCGGCATCCCGGGGCCGATGCGTGCGGACGGATTGGGCTCGAGCCGGACACTCGTGGAGGAGGCGAATGGCGTGCCGCAGGTGACGACGACATCACTGAGCGCAAGGTCGGCGCTATCCACCACGGCCAGCGACACCGACATCCGGATGCTTCCTCGTCGCCCTGCGCTGGCGCGCACGCTCAGCCCCACGCGATAGTCCCCGGGCGGCAACTGGCGTGTGAACTCGGCCGCTCGGAAGCGATCGGCCTCGCATGCCGACGGCGGCAACGCCCGCTTCTCACGCGCCACCACGCGCTCAGTGGAGTCCAGCACCACGAACTCGCCCCACAGACTGTCTGTCGAACTGCCGGGTGCGACCAAGGCCGCGAACAACCTGGGGCGATGATCGCCTTCGAAGTGGGCCACCTGCCCTTCGACCGGCAAGCGCCGCGCGCCCGGCGGCAGCATGGGGAATACCCCGCGCATGCCGTGCGTGCCCACCACCGGCAGCTTGGCCAGCGAGTCGGCATCCGGGCGCGGGTCGGGATCGTGGTCGTAGGCAACAGGCAACTGGTAGTACTCGCTCAAGACGCGGTCCTGGAGCGTGACTTTCATGCCCAGACGCGGGTAGTCCCACACCAGCACATTGGCGGGATACGTGAACCGCGAGCCGCGCCCGACCTGCGAGACGAGGGATGCACCCACCGGGTTGTAGTCGGCCTTCTCGGGCGGCCCGTACCGCACGTAGACCTCGCCGCGCTCATCCCACTCGCGCCGTCGTGGCTCGTAAAACAGGAAGTAGGCCTGCGCCACTCGCGCCCAATATTCGAGCTGGGCTTCATTCTCGGACGTGGCAAGGTCGGGATCGTGCTCGGTCCAGAACCGGCGGACGAACTCGATCTGCGCCGCCCCATCCAGTCGCCTGTAGATCGTCGTGTCGCGTTCACTGGCGACCGGTGCGATATCCTCGAGGCGGTCGCGCACCGACTGCTTCAGGCGCGGGAGCGCGGCGCGGAATGCGCTGTCCGCGTCCTCGACCTGGCCCAGGCGCCAACGCGTTGATCCCAACGCGAGCAGGGCCTCGGCGCGGCCAGACTCGGCTTCCAACGCATGCTCGGCCGCAGCGTTCGCACCCGGCAGGTCGCCACGTTCGATGAGCAGGCTCGACAGCATGAGCCAGGAGTCCGTATGCCTCGGCTCGAGCCGCGCGGCACTCTCGAGGTGTCCGATCGCGCGATCCAGCGAGCGCTTCTCGAGGTACTTGAGGTAATCGCGCCGCCACACCTGCCCCAGACCGTAGCGTGACTCCGGATCGGAAGGCGCGATCGAGGCGACCAACTCGAAGCGCCGCATGGCTTGCTTCACGAATCCGGCCAAATAGTAGGTGCGTGCGAGGGTCAATTGATATTCTGCATTCTTGGGATCGAGCAGCGCTGCCCGCTCGAGGTCCGTGATCGCCATGCGGCGCATTTCGACGGTCCGACGCTCGAGCCGCCCCGCCGCGCGGGCGTACAACCTGCGCGCCTCGATTTGATTCTGCTCCGCGCTGGGAAGCGCCGATCCAGCGCGCGCGAAGGCCAGCGTCAGCGCGAACGCGAGCAGGCTAACGAAGAACGGGAACGGCGAGCGTCTGGATCGGAGCATGCGTTCAGTCAGTATCCGGGGCAGCCCTATATGGGTCAACGAACGATTCCTCGGCGAGCGCCAACGGCCGGGGCCCTCCATGGACACCGGGCGAGGGAATCACTTACATTGGCTTGCTCATTTCGATTCGGCCCACCTCTTCCTGTGATTCTTGAGGTTCGCATGCACCGATTCCCCGACGGCTTCCTCTGGGGGGCCGCCACCTCGGCCTACCAGATCGAAGGCTCGCCCCTGGCGGATGGCGCCGGTGCGAGCATCTGGCATCGCTTCGCCCATTCTCCCGGTCGGGTGTTGAATGGGGACACGGGCGACGTGGCCTGCGACCACTACCGCCGCTGGTCCTCCGATGTCGATATCATGAAGGACATCGGCCTGCAGAGCTACCGTTTCTCCATCGCTTGGGGTCGTGTCCTGCCCTCGGGTCGCGGCTCCGTGAATGCGAAAGGGATCGATTTCTACTCCCGCTTGGTCGACCGCCTGCTCGCGCAGGGCATCCAACCTTCGGTCACGCTGTACCACTGGGACCTTCCCGCGGCGCTGGATGATCAGGGCGGCTGGCTCAATCCCGACATCCGACATTGGTTCCGCGAGTACGCTGAGGTGTGCTTCCGGGCATTGGGTGATCGCGTGCCGATGTGGGCGACGCTGAACGAGCCATGGGTGCAGACGGATGCGGGTTACCTGTTCGGCGTGAATGCCCCGGGGCATCGGAATCTGTGGGAGGCGCCGCTCGCGGCGCACCATCTGCTCTGCTCCCATGGCGCAGCGGTCCAAGCGTATCGGGCGGGCGGCCACAAGGGCAGGATCGGCTTGGTCGTGAATCTCGAGCCCAAGCATTCCGCGTCGGATTCCCCCCAGGACAAGGCGGCGACGCAGCGCGCACATACTTACATGAACGAACAGTTCCTCGATCCGGTCTTCCTGGGGCGTTATCCCATGGGCCTGCGCGAGGTGTTCGGCACCGCGTGGCCGGAGTTCCCGGACGCCGACATGCGGCTGATCCAGGAGCGCATCGATTTTCTTGGGATCAACTGGTACACCCGCAATGTGGTGCGGCACGACTCCCTCAACCCACCTGTCTGTGCCAGCCCCGTGAGGGTCCCCCACCGCACCTACACCGAGACCGGGTGGGAAGTGCACGCGCCGAGTCTCACCGAGACACTGTGCTGGGTGAAGGAGCGCTACGGCGCACTCCCCGTGTATGTCACCGAGAATGGCGCTGCCTTCTACGACCCGCCCAAAGCAATCGATGGCGCGGTGCAGGATCCGCTTCGCGTGCAGTACTTGCGCGACCACTTGGCCGCATGCCTCGAAGCGATCCGGCACGGGGTGGACCTGAAGGGCTACTTTGCCTGGAGCCTGTTCGACAACTTCGAATGGGCAAGCGGCTACGCCAAGCGATTCGGGCTCGTGCATGTGGACTTCGAGACGCAGGAGCGCACCTTGAAGGCGAGCGCGCAGTTGTACCGCGGGATCATCCGGACCAACGGCGCGGTCTTGGGCGAAGCGGTGACCGCGCCACGCTGACCGGCCGAGTCAGCGTTCCGACACGGCCACCACTCGTGCCGGCAGGATCCGAACGACCGCCGCGCCATCGGTATCGAGTGGGACCCGCTGGCCGTTCACCTCGACCGCTCGTGTTCCGACCGGCCAGGGAGCGCGGACGCTCACTCCGCCCCTGGGTACATGCTCCAGGCCCGCGATCGTGACGGTGAGTCGCCCCTGATCATTGCCAAGCTTCAGGTCGAGTGGGCCGAATGGCGTGGGCAGATCCCGAACCTCGCTACCTTCGGCTTGGAACCACGCGCGGGTCGCACCAGCTGCAACGACAAGGGAGGAATCGCGCCCATGGACGTACGCGAAACAATCCAACAAGCTGCGGGCGAAGTCCGATCCCACCCATGTGTGCGGTAGGTCGCCGATGAAATGCGGCTCTTTGGGCGCGTTCCACACCACTTCTGCCCACTGCCGCCAACCCTGCGGTGTGCGCTGGGCCATGAACCAACGCAGCATCTCGTGTGCGCGCTCGCGCTGGCCCAGGTGCACGAGTGCGCCCACGTTGCGCAACTCGTAGGGCGTGAAGGCCTCCCATTTCTCGCGCCCCTCTTCGCGAGCACGGAAGAACCGATCGTAGCGCGCGAAAGTGGCACGCAGCGCCGTATCGGGCAGGGGCGCTTCGACCGGCGATAGCGCGATCGAGGTGGAAGTGGCGTCGAAGTCGCCGAGATCGGCGCAGCCCGGCACATACGGGATCGAGTGTTTTCGCATCGAGGCGCGGACCGAGGCGATCAGTTCGCGCTCGAACTCATCATGGATTGCGCTGAATCGTTTTCGTGCCGGCCCATCGCCCATGACCTCTGCCAAGTAGACGGCATCGTGAAATCCGCGCAGCGCGAACAGGTCGTCCCAATACGAGTGCATTGGTTTGGCGGAATAGCCCTCGTGGCTGATCGATGGCGGCAGCAAACCGAAGAAATGGGCCTTGTCCGCGACACGGAATTCGGCGGTGCGCGTGGTCTGGCGCAGGGAATCGTAGTAGGCCACGACGCGCTGTGCCGCCGGCCAATGCCGGCGTGCGATGGAGGCGTCGCCCGTGTAGCGCACTACCTCGGCGAGCAGGAACAGGAATTCGCCGCCGGAATCATGCTCCGCCACCGGGTCCGAGCCCCGGGCATCCACACAGCAAGGCACCTTGCCATCCGCGTAAAGGTAGGGGGCGAACCAATCGAGGAACTCGCGTGCGGCCTCGGGATGCCCCAGGCGCAACAAGGCCGAGGACGTCAGCGCGCCATCCCGGATCCACGATCGCTCGTAGGAGCGCGAACCCGGCTGCACCCCGCCGCTATCCCGGTTGACCAGGATGAATCCGAGTTGCGCGCGCAGCGTGAGCGCCAGTTCTGCGGCATCACCCGGCAGACGCACGGTGACGCGGTCGAGTTTGGCCGCCCACTCATGCGCCGCGGCTTCGTACCGTTTTGCGACCCATGCCTGTGCGCCTCCCGCTTGGCGCAGAATGCGCGGGGCCGGCGAATCGGCATGCATGGGAATCACGATCGAGATCTCGCGCTCGGCGCC
>JBDSKE010000093.1:0-6829 GCA_039917105.1 Candidatus Eiseniibacteriota bacterium
CGCGCCGCGGTCCACCTGGTGTGGTGCAACTTCACCAAGGGGTACTCGGAGAACCACGACCCGGCGACCCCGGCGATGAAGCTGGGCCTCACGGACACACCCCTCAGTCCAGCCGTCCTGCTCTCCAGCAGGAGGTTCGTGTCGCGCATCCGACTGCCGCGACCCTGGGAGAGCTACTACAGGAGGGAGGTCGACACCCCGGGCATCGCGACACCCACCCGGCACCGGCTGCGACTCGCGTGGTGAAGGCCAGCGGGAGGTGGGGGATGCGGGGCGTCCGCGTGGGGAGCAACATTCTCCGCTCCACAATCAGGGGAGCAGGGACGCCCACTGCCGCAATCTCTCCTTCACGGGTACATTCTCCAGGCAGGTCGTCCACCACCCGGTGCGGATGGTCTCCACGAACTCGCGCGGCAAGTCCTCGGCCTCCATCTCGCCGGCCAGAACTTCGAAATCGTATTCCACCGGTCGGAACCCGACCGCGACACGACCCGCGTCGAAGGTGAGCTCGGCGTACCAGACGTTCGTTCGGCCATCGTGCGCCGGGCGGCCGATGGCACCCACGTTGATCACATGCTTGCCGCTCGGCAGCGCCCGGTGCCAATGCAGGCCGGTGTGGGTGACGAGTAGGACGTCACATGCGTTCGCATCGCACAGAAACTGGAGGAAAGCATCCGAGCAGCGGCTCTCCCAGAGAAACTCGTTCACCTGCCTCGGCGAGCCATGGCACAACAGCACGCGCGCGCCCTCAAGGGTGAGTCGAGCCTGCGTGGGAAGTTCGCGCAGCCATGTGCGCGTCGCCTCGCTCACGTGTGCGTTCGTGTAATCGTACGAAGCCTGTGCGAACGCGTTGTCGCGCGGATCCGTGTAGCCGCACCCGCAATCCGGCAGCGCGTGTCCGATCGAGTGATCGTAGTTCCCCTGTAACATCGGCAGACCGCTCGCCCGCAGAAGTGTCGCGCTCTGCTCGGGAAACGGGCCGAAGCCGCCCAGGTCGCCAAGGCACCACCCCTGCGTTGTGCCACGGCGCGCAAGGTCGTCGAGCGTCGCCGCAAGCGCGAGGTGGTTGTTGTACACACCGCCGAAGGCCGCGAGTCGGATGGCCACGGTTTCAGCCGTTCCCGCATGTCATGCCGGTCACCCAGCAGGTGTGGCAAGCGCCATGACGCAGCTCGAACTCCCCGGTGCTCGAAGCGAGCGTGTCGCCCATGCGGCCGTCGGGCTCGTCCACCAACAACGGGCAGACGAATACCCCCCGACTCGTGACGGCGCGACACCGGCCGCACTGCAGGCGTGTTGGATCGAACGCATCGGCAGGAAGCAGGGCCAACGTCTCAGTCTCGGCATAGTCGCGCGTGCGGCTGGTTTCGCGCCCGAGGCGGAACATGGGCAACACCTTGAGGCGTGGGTGGGCGATACCCTCGCGCCGCAACATCGAGAAGTAGCGCTCGCGAAATACCAGTGCGTCCTCGTCCGTATTGTGCGTCACGGTCACGATCGGCAGCAGGCCAGCCTGGCTCAAGGCGCGCAGGCCTCCCATGGTGCGTTCGAACGCACCGCTGCCTCGAAAGGTGTCGTGCGTGGCGGCATCGGCGCCGTCGAGCGAGACGCGCAACTCCAGCGAGTAGCGCGCGCGGCTTGTCAGCTCTCGCAGGAACTCGACTCGTCGGCGCGGAAACAACGTGCCGTTGGTGAGCACCGAGCATGGCGCCAGTGCGAGCGTGTCCTGGAGGATCGTCTCCATTTCCGGATGGACGAAAGGTTCGCCGCCGGTGAAGTAGATTTCCTGAACTCCCATGTCGAGCGCCTCGGCCACACGGCCGCGAACCTCCTCGCGCGTCATGAGAGCGTGGTGGTCCGCGTTTGGCCCGCAGCTGACGAAGCAATGCGTGCATGAAAGATTGCATACGCTGCCCGCAACCTGGACCCACAGCGCATCCAAGTGCAGGAGCGGTTGCGAGGGAAAGCGCGAGCCCGGAGCTGGATCGATGCGCACGAGGCTCATGGCAAGGCCCCAATGGGCTGCTTGGGCGAAGGAACTTCCCCCAAGGAGGCTCCAAAGGTCAGGCCGGCGCCAATTCTCCCGGTTGGGCAGGGGGCGCACCTTTGACGCATCGGGGCGACCTTCATAATGTGTGACGTTCCTCATGGGATCCAACGGTCGGGCCAGCCCGCAGGTCGGGATTGGGCCATGGCCCCGAGGTCGGCGAACCGGCCAGGAGGCACTATGCGAGAAGAAGTCGAGAAAGTCATCCAACAGCTGCGCCCGATGGTGCAATCCGATGGCGGTGACCTCGAACTCATGAACGTCACAGACGAGGGAGTTGTGACCATCCGCCTGCACGGAGCCTGTAGCGGCTGCGACAGTTCCACGACCACGCTGCGAAATGGCATCGAGCGCTACCTGCGCTACAAGCTGCCGACCGTGACGCAGGTCGTGGCCGAGTAACCCATGTACGCTTACGGGCTCGTCAACGCGGTCCTGTTGATCGTGGGGACCGTACTGGTGGCCATGCTGATCAATCGCGTGCGCGAGTGGCTCGAGGCGCGGCAGCGCGAGAAGTAGTCCGTGGACCGCGACGGCAGCGGCCGACCCCAACCGGAAGGACCCATGTCCGCCATCACGCAAGAAGCCGTCCTCGCTGCACTCGGCACGGTGAACGACCCCGATCTCCATCGCGACCTTGTCACGCTGGGGATGATCGAGAGCGTTGCGATCGATGGTGGGAAAGTCAGCTTCACCCTCGTTCTCACGACATCCGCTTGTCCGCTCAAAGCGCAGATCGAAGATGATTGTCGTCGCGCCGTGAACGGCATCGCGGGCGTCACGGAGATCGTGATGACCACCACGAGCCGCGTGCGCAAGGCCAAGGACCCCTCGGCGGACCGCAAGGCGATTCCTGGTGTGGCGCATGTGCTCGCCGTTGGCTCGGGCAAGGGCGGGGTGGGCAAGAGCACCGTTGCCGCGAATCTCGCCATCGCGTTGGCGCAGACCGGCGCCAAAGTGGGCCTGCTCGATGGCGACATCTACGGCCCGAACCTGCCGCGGATGCTGGGAGTGAACCGTCAGCCCTACCAGAAGGACGGCAAGATCGTCCCGGTCGAGGCGCACGGGATCCACTTCATGTCCATGGGGCTGCTCGTCGATCAGGGTGAGGCAGTGGTGTGGCGTGGCCCCATGCTGCACGGGGCCATCAAGAGTTTCCTGACCGACGTGGACTGGTCCGGCATGGATTACCTCATTGTCGACCTGCCGCCCGGGACCGGCGATGTGCAGCTTTCGCTCATCCAGCAGACCGTGGTGACGGGTGCCGTGGTCGTGACGACGCCCAGCACGGTGGCGATCGAGGATGCGGTCAAGGCAATCAGCATGTTCGACAAGCTCCAGGTGCCGGTGCTTGGGATCATCGAAAACATGAGCTACTTCGTGTGTCCCAACTGCAGCGAGCGTCACAACATCTTCAGCACCGGTGACGGACAGGCGCGGGCGTTGGCCATGGGGCTGCCGTTCCTGGGTGCGCTCCCAATCGATCCCGCGGTGCGATCGGGTGGCGATACCGGCGCACCGGTCGTTGCGGCGCTGCCGCAAAGTAGTTCCGCCGCGGAGTTCCGCCGCATCGCGGGCGCGCTCGCCCAGCGGGTCAGCATCCATACCCTGGGTACGGTGGGAGTGGGGGCGTGAAACGCGTTTACGCCGACACGGCTGCCACGACGCGGCCGCATCCTGACGTGGTTGCCGCCATGCTCCCCTTCCTTGGGGAAGCGTTCGGCAATGCCGCTTCGGTGCATCGCCGCGGTGAGGCCGCGCGAGAGGCCATCGGCCTGGCGCGACTCGAAGTGGCGCGCCTGCTCGCCGCGCAGCCCGAAGAGATCGTCTTCACCGCAACGGGTAGCGAGGCGAACAACCTCGCGCTCAAGGGCTCGCTGCATCTGGCCGAGGGCGAACGTCGCCGCCTGGTCGTCTCCGCTATCGAACACAGTTCGGTGCTTGAAGCGGCGCGCGCTCTGGAGGCCGAGGGTTTCCCGGTCACCGTGTTGCCAGTGGGAGCCAACGGCGTGCTCGACCCCGCCACGCTCGAGGCGGCGCTCGGCCCCGATGTGGCGCTGGTCTCGGTGATGGCCGTGAACAACGAGACCGGCGTGATCCAACCCGTCGAGGAGATCGGCACGGTGGTGCACGCGGCAGGTGCCTTGTTCCATGTGGACGCGGTGCAGGCCGCAGGCCGGATGGCGATTCCCGTGGATGGCTGGAGCGCAGCCCTGGTCTCCATCGCGGCACACAAGTTCCATGGGCCACTGGGTGCCGCAGCGCTGTTCGTGCGTCGCCGCACCCGGCTCGCCCCGCTCGTGCACGGCGGCCAGCACGAACGCGGTCGCCGCGCCGGAACCGAGAACCTGGCCGCGATCGTTGGCATGGGAGTGGCTGCGGCACGCGTGCGAACGCTCGTCGAACAAGGCTCGCCCGAGCAGGTCTCGCATCGGGCGGAGCAGTTGCTCGCCGAGTTGCTCATGCGCGTGCCGGACACTCGCTTGAACGGCGACTTGAACCGGCGCGCGGGTCACATCGTGAACCTGTGCTTCGTCGGCGTCGATGGGGAAGCGGTCCTGCACGAACTCGATCTCGCAGGTGTCACCGTCTCGACGGGCTCCGCCTGCAGTTCGGCCCAAGCAGGTCCGAGTCACGTCCTCACCGCGATGGGCCTCCGGCCCGAGGATGCCCACGCCAGCGTGCGCTTCTCGATCGACGAGGACACCACCGCCGAGGACATCGCATACATCAGCCAGGTGACGCCGCCGATCATCGAGCGGCTTCGCTCGCTCGCGGGGCCGGCCATGGAGAGGAGCGCCTGAGAGCGCCCGGAAAGAGGAGACCCAGATGAAGCGCACCACCCCGAGCCGCCGCCGCGTTCACAAGAATGGATCAAAGCCTGCCGCGACCCGCAACGGCGGGTCTGGCAAGCTTCCCATGTCGCAGGAAGCGCAGTTCCGCCTCAAGGTGGGCCTTGCCGAGATGCTCAAGGGCGGCGTCATCATGGATGTGATGAACGCCGAGCAGGCGGTGATCGCCCAGGAGGCGGGAGCAGCCGCGGTGATGGCGCTGGAACGCATCCCCTCGCAGATACGCAGGGCCGGAGGGGTCGCGCGTATGAGCGATCCGTCCATGATCATGCGCATCCAGCGCTCCGTCGACATCCCCGTCATGGCCAAGTGCCGGATTGGGCACTTGGTCGAGGCGCAGATCCTTCAGGCACTCGAGGTCGACTTCATCGATGAGTCCGAGGTGCTGACGCCGGCCGACGAGGCGAATCACATCTGGAAGCACGAGTTCGCCGCGCCGTTCGTGTGCGGCTGCCGCGACCTGGGCGAGGCGCTGCGCCGAATCGGCGAGGGCGCGGCCATGATCCGCACCAAGGGAGAGGCCGGGACGGGCAATGTCGTGGAAGCAGTGCGCCACATGCGCACCGTCGTATCGCACATCAAGAAACTCACCACGCTGACGATCGATGAACTGATGGCCGAGGCCAAGCACATGGGCGCGCCGTTCGACCTGGTGCAGGCCGTGGCGCAGACGGGCAAGTTACCGGTCCCGAACTTCGCAGCGGGAGGTGTCGCCACGCCGGCCGACGCAGCGCTGATGATGAAGTTGGGCGCCGAGGCGGTCTTCGTGGGCTCCGGCATCTTCGAGGTGGGCGACGCCTCGCGTCCCAAGGATGCGCGCAGGGACCAAGGGCGCATGGCCAAGGCCATCGTGCAGGCCGTGGCCAACTGGGATCGGCCCGAACTGCTCAAGGACATCAGTACCGGGCTGCCGCAGGCCATGCGCGGAATCTCGCTCGAGACCCTGACCGAGGATCAGCTTCTGGCCAAGCGTGGCTGGTGAGGCCCATCGCGTGACACGCACCCGTACTCTTCGTCCTGCCGCCGCGGTCTCGGGGACCACTGCGGCCGCCGCTCCGCGCGTGGGCGTGCTCAGCCTGCAGGGCGACTTCCAGAAACACAGCACCATGCTCGCAACCCTGGGTTGCGAACCCGTGCGCGTGTCGCTGCCGGTTCATATGGTGCGGCTCGACGCACTGATCCTGCCCGGCGGCGAGTCGAGCACCATGCTGCGCCTGCTCGAGCATACCGGGTTGCGCGCGCCAATCGAGAAGTGGGTCCGCTCGAAGCCAGTGCTCGGCACCTGCGCTGGCTTGATCCTGCTGGCCAAGACCGCGGACCATCTGCCGCGGCCCGCTTTGGGCGCGATTGACATTGATGCCGAGCGAAATGGCTGGGGACGCCAGGTGCACTCCTTCACCGATGCAGTGAACATCACGCCGCTTGCCGCAGATTTCACCGGCGTGTTCATCCGCGCGCCGCGCATCCAGAGGGTCGGACGCGCTGTCCAGGTCATCGCCACCTACCACGGCGAGCCCGTCGGCGTGCGACAAGGGAACGCCGTCGCGATCACGTTCCATCCCGAGCTCACCGATGACATGCGCCTGCACGCCTGGTTCCTGGCCGAGGTGGCGGGGCTGCGCATTCGCCAACCCCAGGAAGCGCGATGAGCCAGGCGATCTCGCCCACCCGCGCGGCGCTCTACGCGTTCGTCGCCCGACACCAACACTTCCTGCTCACCACGCATGTCAACCCCGACGGCGATGCCATCGGCAGCGAGGTGGGATTCGCGCGCTGGCTCAAGGCGCAGGGGAAGCAGGTGCGCATCCTGAACGACTCACCGACTCCGTCCGCGTTCGGGTGGCTCACCGACGACGACCCGGTCGAAGTCTACGACGAAGCCCTGGCGGAGTTGCGCTTCGGCGAAGCGGACGCGCTCGTGGTGCTCGAC
>JBDSKE010000094.1:0-4919 GCA_039917105.1 Candidatus Eiseniibacteriota bacterium
CCCGACGCGGCCATCATGGACACAGGGCTTCGCCAGATCGTCTATGTGCAGACCGGGCCGGGTCGCTTCGAGCCACGACTCGTGACGGTTGGCAGTCGGAGTGGATCCCAGGCTCAGGTGCTGTCCGGGGTGCGGGCCGGGGAGAAGGTTGTGACACAGGCCAACTTCCTTCTCGATTCCGAGTCGCGTCTACGTTCGGCGATCGCGGGTTCCTCCAACGCCGATACGGGCCGAAGGAACGCGCCTTGATCCAGAAGATCATCGAGTTCTCGGCGCGCAATCGCGCACTGGTCCTGTTGGGTGTGGCGGTGCTGTGCGTATTCGCCTATTTCAACCTCAAACGAATACGACTGGACGCGCTGCCGGACCTCTCCGACACCCAAGTCATCGTTTATTCGCGTTGGGACCAATCTCCAGACATCATCGAGGATCAGGTCACCTATCCGATCATCACGGCGCTCTTGGGCGCGCCGAAGGTCAAGGCCATCCGCGGATTCTCGGATTTCGGATTCTCGTTCGTGTATGTGGTCTTCCAGGACGGGACGGATCCCTACTGGGCACGCTCGCGCGTGCTCGAGTACATGTCCAAGATCCAATCCCGCCTGCCCGAAGGGGTGCGAACCGAGCTGGGCCCTGATGCCACCGGGGTGGGGTGGATCTTCCAGTACGCCCTGGTCGACCGTTCGGGTAAGCACTCGCTCGACCAACTGCGTTCGTATCAGGACTGGACCCTGCGCTACGCCGTCCAATCGGTGCCGGGCGTGGCCGAGGTGGCGTCGATCGGGGGCTATGTCAAGCAGTACCAAGTCACCGTGGACCCTGTCCGACTCGCGGCCTACGACCTCCCGATCTCGGCGGTGGTCCAGGCGTTGCGTGGCTCCAATAGCGAAGTCGGGGCGCGGCTGATCGAGTGGAGTGGGACCGAGTACATGGTGCGCGCTCACGGCTATTCCCGGAGTCTCGAGGATTTCGGCCGCATCGTCGTGAAGTCGCGCGAAGGCGGCGTGCCGGTCCTGCTCAAGGATGTCGCGCGCATTGCGTTGGGTCCCGAGTTGCGCCGCGGGGTCTCGGACTTGGACGGTCGGGGCGACCACGTGGGCGGCATCGTGGTCATGCGCCATGGTGAGAACGCGCTGAATGTGATCCAGCGGGTCAAGCAACGTTTGCACGAGCTTGAGGCCTCGCTCCCTCAGGGCGTTGAGATCGTCACGACCTACGACCGTGCGGATCTGATCACGCATGCCATCGGCACGCTGAAACATGAGTTGATCATCGAAATGATCATCGTGTCGTTGGTGGTGCTGATCTTCCTGTGGCACATCCCGTCCGCCGTGGTGCCGATCCTCACCATCCCGATCTCGGTGTTATTGGCATTCATCCCCCTGTACTACGCCGGCGTTACCGTGAATATCATGTCCATTGCCGGCATCGCCATCTCGATCGGGGTGCTCGTCGATGGCGCGATCGTCGAGGTGGAGAACGCCTACAACAAGCTTCATCTCTGGGATGTCGGGGGAAGGAAAGGTGACTTCCACGAGGTCCGACTCGAGGCGCTGAAGGAAGTTGGCCCCTCGGTGTTCTTCTCACTATTGGTCGTCTCGGTCTCTTTCCTGCCGATTTTCGCGCTCGTCGATCAGGAAGGGCGCTTGTTCAAGCCCCTCGCGTTCTCGAAGAACATGGCCATGGCGCTTGCCGCGTTGTTGGCCATCACGCTCGATCCAGCCATGCGCATGATGTTCACCCGCATGAACCCGTTCACGTTCAAGCCTCGGTTCCTGGCCAGGCTTGCCAGCCACGCCTTCGTCGGCACGTATTACTCCGAGGAGAAGCACCCGATCAGCCGACTCATCTTCAAGGTGTATGACCCGGCGTGTCGGTTCGTGCTTCGACGGCCCCGGACCGTGGTTCTGGCCGCCGCTGCCATCGTGGCGCTGAGCATTCCTGTTTACTTCAAGCTTGGCCAGGAGTTCATGCCCCCGCTCAACGAGGGCACGATCCTGTACATGCCAACGACCCTGCCAGGGATCTCGGTGGCCCAGGCCCACGCATTGCTTGTGAAGCAGGATCGCGTCCTCAAGTCGTTCCCCGAGGTGGAGCGCGTGTTCGGCAAGGCCGGACGCGCCGAGACTTCCACGGATCCAGCGCCGTTCTCGATGATGGAAACCACCGTGATCCTCAAGTCGCCGCAGGATTGGCGCGGCAAGCGTCGCTGGTACTCCTCTTGGGCGCCAGAGTGGTCCAAGGGAATCCTGCGACCCATCTGGCCGGACCGTATCGCGTGGGACGAGCTGATCGGCGAGATGGACGCGAAGCTTCGCATCGCGGGCGTCACGAACGCTTGGACTATGCCGATCAAGGCGCGGATCGACATGCTGACCACCGGCGTGCGCACGCCCGTCGGGATCAAGGTCTTTGGCGCCGATTTGAAGGAGATCGAGCGCCTGGGGGGCGAGCTGGAGGGGCTGATGCGGCAGGTGCCTGGCACGCGTAGCGTCTACGCGGAACGCGTGACGGGTGGCTACTTCCTGGACTTCGAGCCGCGCATGGACCAGCTCGCCCGTTATGGCCTCACGATTGCAGAGTTACAGGATGTCCTCATGTCGGCGGTGGGCGGCGAGAATGTAACGACCACGATCGAAGGGCGGGAACGCTACTCGGTCAATGTGCGGTACCCGCGAGAGCTCCGGGACAACGTCGATGGACTGGGGCGCGTCCTGGTCCGGACCCCGGGCGGACAACAGGTGCCGCTCGCCCAGCTCGCCACCATCAAGTTGGTCACCGGACCCTCGATGATTCGTGACGAGAATGGCTTCATGGCGGGCTACGTCTATGTGGACATGGCGGGCCGGGACATCGGCGGTTACGTTGCCGAGGCCAAGAAGCTGGTTGGAGAAAAGGTCGTGCTCCCCCCCGGCTATGTGCTGCAGTGGAGCGGCCAGTACGAGAACATGATCCGGGTGAGCGAACGATTGAAATGGGTGGTACCCATCACGCTCGTGATGATCTTCGTGCTGCTGTTCGCCAATACCCGCTCCATCTTCAAGTCGTCGTTGGTGATGTTGGCGGTGCCGTTCTCGGCCGTCGGTGCGATCTGGTTGTTCTACATTCTGGGCTACAACGTCTCGATTGCTGCGTGGGTGGGGATGATCGCATTGTTGGGGCTCGATGCGGAGACCGGAGTGTTCATGTTGCTATTCCTGGATCTCTCCTATCACGAGTTCCGAAAGCGAGGCATGCTCAACACCAGAGCCGACCTGGACGAGGCCATCGTGCACGGGGCGGTCAAGCGGGCGCGTCCCAAGATGATGACTGTGTTGGCGGCTTTCATGGGCCTGCTGCCAATCATGTGGTCGACTTCGGCTGGCGCGGATGTGATGAAGCGGATCGCCGCGCCGATGCTCGGCGGTTTGGGCACGTCGTTCCTGCTCGAGTTACTGGTCTACCCAGCCATTTACAAGCTATGGAAACTGCGGACCGAGATGAAGGGGCTTCCCCTGCAGGCTCCGGTGACGGCCCCCCACCTCAGCGCGTGAGCTTGTAGGTCACCCAGATGCCGGCAAATCCACCCAGGGCGGTGAGCAACACGCTGCTCCACGAGAACATCGAGGCGTGCCACAGACTGGGAACGACGCTACCGATGATCGACCCGACCGTGGCCCCGAATAGGATGAAGCGCTTGGAATCCATGTGGGCTACATGTAACACAGGCAGGCCGTGAAGCGCGGTATCACCGAGTGGACGCCCGCTGCAGGCATGCAATGGCGGAGAAGCGTGTAGGAAGTGCATCGAGTCCGCGGTAGGCTCCTGATATCAGGGCTGATGGAAGTGGGCAACTCGAACGCCCACAATGGGTTGTGACGACCCCGGGCGGGCAGCCAGGCGATGGCATCATTCCTGCCCATTGAGTTCGCTGTACCGCGGTGCTGGGTGGCTCCGGTCGCGTCTGGGGTCGATCGCACCGCACGATCGAAGGACGACATCGTCATGAACGCGCACATCGGTGAGCTTGAGGCCGCGGCTGATGAGAACACGAATTACCTGCATGTGATCTTCACCGCGCCCTTGGTCCAACTTGCAGTGATGTGCCTGAGGCCGGGCGAACAGATTCCCACCGAGTCTCCCGCCGGCGCGTTCCGATTCTTCCGCGTCCAGAGCGGCGAAGCCAAGTTCGTCTTCGACCACTCCGACGAGGAACGCACCGTGCGCGACGGCGAACGCGTGGTGGTGCCGCACGGCGTGTCGCACCGGGTGATGAACGCTTCCAAGACGGCCCTGCTCAAGCTTTATACCATCATCTCTCCGCCCAGCCACCCGGACGAGACGGTACACCGGACCAAAGCGAATGCTGACGCGGCCGAACGCGCGCGGACGGGTAGGGGAACGCGGTTCCTGCCGGTCGAGTGACGCCGGCGAAGCGTGCGAAGTGGCTAGCCGCCACTACGTAGGGCTTGCACCACCTTCGCGTCTCCCATCACCACGTGGACACGGTGCAGCGCCCCGTCATCGATGATGGGGATTGCGAACCGACTGACCGCTGCGCCGTCCAGCGTCACGTGCGAGACACCGTGACTGCGCCGCTGCGGATTCTCGACCGTGATCTCATAGAGCGTCGCCCCTAGACGCCAGCGCACCAGATACTGCTTCCATGCCGCGGGCACGCAAGGCGCAACAGAGAAACTCGTGCCTTGGCGGTGCAAACCCAGGATGGATTCCAGCCCCACGCGGTACATCCACGCGGCCGAGCCCGTGTACCAGGTCCAGCCGCCTCTGCCAATGTGGGGAACATGCGTATACACATCGGCGGCCACCACGTAGGGCTCGACTTTGTAGAGATTCACATCAGCAGGCGTGCGTGCGTGATTGATCGGATTCAGCATGTGGAACAGGTCCATGGCTTCGTCGCCATTGCCCAGTTGCGC
>JBDSKE010000095.1:0-21764 GCA_039917105.1 Candidatus Eiseniibacteriota bacterium
GGATTCCTTGAAGCGGTCCCCTAATGTGAGCCGGTGGGGCTCCCCACCTTCTGCTGCCACGACCCAGAGGTGGTCCAGGTGTTCCGGATCGACAAAGCCGTCTCCATTCCACCGGAACTCGGGATGCGTGACGATCCGCGCGGGCGCGTTCTTGGGTTTCTTCGCCTCAGGCTTGTCGCGGGCCGGGTCATGCCCCGAGAGGAACGCGATGCGGGCGCCGTCGGGCGACCATGCAGGCGAGGACACGCCGGTGCGCAGCGATGTGATGGCACGGGCCTCGCCCCCGCTCATGGGCAATACATACAGCTGCGCATCCGCCTCAGGGTCGGCCTTGCGGATGAATGCCAACTGCGATCCATCGGGCGACCATCGGGCCTGACTGTCGAGTCCGGTCGTGGTCAGCGCCCGAGGCGCGGTCAGTGCAGCGCCCGAGGCAGGCACCTGCGCGAGCCATAGTTCGGTGCGGTAAGCGTCGGTTTCAATATCGACGGTGACGAGCGTGAAAACCACTCGCTGCCCTTCAGGCGAGATGCGCGGATCGGCAATCCAGCGCAGGCGCAACAAGTCTTCTTCACGCATGATGTTCCTCGGGACTGGACGCGGCTGCCTCCATGATCGGGACGAGGCTATGCCCGCGCCGGGCCGTGGTCAACGCGCGCTCCCCGTGCGACACTGACGCACTGATGCGCTCCCGACCACCCATTCCGCGCGCCCGCACCCCGCGCCCTCCCCGCGACCCCGCGCCCTTGCGCGGAGCGTCTCTCTTGGTCGGCGCGCTGGCGCTCCTGGCCTATCTCTCGATGACGCCTGCCGCATCGGGAGACAAGGATGGCAGCGAGTTCACGCTGGTGCTGGCCACCCTCGGCGCGGCGCATCCGACGGGTTATGCGCTCTACACCCTGGTGGGCCATGGCGTCGTACTCATGGTGCATGGGCTGGGTACGTCGTGGCCATTTGCTGCGAACGCATTCAGCGCGATCGGCGGCGCAGTGGCGATGGGTTTGTTGCATGCATTATCGGCGCGCCTGCTCCGCGGCGTTGGAGTGGGCGGCCGGAGCGCGGCGGCGCTGGCGCTGTTGCCGGCGATCGCATTCGGCATGAACCCCATCTGGACCATGGAGTGCACACTCGCCGAGGTGAACAGCTGGCATGTGGCGTGGGTCATTGGACTGGCGCTGTTCGTCCGCTGGGCACCCGACGCGATGTCGCGGGTCGAGCGACCAGTCTCGCCGCGGCGGATCGCGGCACTGGGTGGCCTGCTCGTGGGCGTGGGCCTGACGCATCATCTGACGAGCGTGTTCTTCTCGCTCCCACTCGGCGTGGCCCTGTTGTTGGCACTGGGTCGACGCGACGCGCTGCGCCCGGACGTCCTGATGCTGGGGTTCGGCACTTTCGCGCTAGCCTTATCCAGTATTGCTTATGTGTTCTGGCGGGCATCACATCCCGCACTCATGCAATGGCCGCTCTTGAACCCCGAGACCGCATGGGACCATGTGCTCGGCGCACAGTACCGAGGCTATCTGGGGCACTTCGCTCCAAGCGATGTGCAACGGCGATTCCTCTCGGCCTACGTGTACCCGTGGCTGGGCCCATCGCTCCTTTTCTTGCTCACGCTCCCAATCGTGCGCACGCGTTGCGCGTCGCGCGCTTGGAGAATCGCGGTGTCAACGAGTGCCGTGGTGCAGACCGCGTACGTGTTCCGGTACGGCGTCCCCGACCCCAGCCCGTACTTCCTGCCCCTGCTCGCACTCGGCCTCGCACTGATGCCTGCGTGGTTGGCCGAGGTGGTCCCGGCGGTGCGCCGCAGCGCCCGCTGGATCGCGGGCCCCGTCGCAGTTTGGCTGATCATTGTAAGCGTGGGATGGACTCGGATCGGACAGCAGCGAGCATCGACTTACGAGCGCTTCGATGACCTCGTGCACCGCATGTGGTTGAGTGTTCCCTTCGAGGACGGCTTCGTGATCTGGGGCGACGACATGGTGCACCGACTGCGCGAGTACCAACTCCTGCGGGGCGAGAAGCCGAGGGTGGTGGCCTTGAATCCGGCGCAGGTCACCTACCCCGGCCCGCGTGCGGTCTTCATCAAGCGATTCGGGTTCGACCCCTTGGCAGAACTGCCATCGTTGCCACCCCCCGTGGACGCGCCGTCGACCCGCGCACTGTTCGAAGCCATCGCCACCCGCATCAACACCGCCTCACCCTTGCCGGTGGTGGTATTCGACCCGGCCGGCCCCTCCGTCCGACTCCTCCAGAAACCGGGCGGCCCCGGTCCTGCCCCCGCTGCAGGCATCCCGCGTTGAAGTCCGGCCCGAGAGCGGAGTATGCTTCGAACTCAATGGATCGCTCCTCGCTTCCACGCGAACTTCGCCCCTTCATCGACGAGGACGGGCGCCTCAATCGTTGGCCCTCGCGCCGCAAGGTCCAACGCATGGCCGCGACTCTGCTCGCGACCCGGTTCGAGCCGGGCCGCGAATACAGCGAGCGGGAAGTGAACTTCCTGCTCATCGAGGGCCACACATTCGGCGATTGGGCGATCATCCGGCGTTCGTTGGTCGACTGGCACTACCTGGATCGCGAATCCGACGGCTCGCGCTACCGTTTGCGTCCCGATGCTTCCACTTCCTTCGACGGGCATGCGGGCGGAGACGGCTGACCTCGTGAGCTCGCGGCGAGACGCGAAGGGCCCTACTTCTCGCCCAGCAGCGCCTTCACCGCCGGCCATTTCATCCCCGGTGGGCGAGTGTCGATCGCGCGCATGAACGCGAGGTAGCCGCCGCGTTGCAAGCGACTGACGTCGTTGTCGCACCCCAAGGAGATCTCCCGGGCGGAGAGCCTGTCCTTCATCTCCTGCCAGATGGAGTCGGGGTCGTGGTCGAGGCTCGACAGCATCTCGGTCGCGGCCGCTTGCTGGATCGTGAGCACGACACCGGGGTGCTGCCGGCGAATCAGCAGTGCGCTGCGTCCGCGCATCGTCCCGCCCGTCCGCTCGAGTAGGTAACCGGATGCCTGGTGTCCCTCGACCTGGATTCCGATCCGCTCGCCGGAAGCGAGCATCGCGAACAGGCGGTCGTAGTGACGCGCCCATCGTTCCCAATTCTCCGCCTGCGGGTCGCGGCGGACGAAAAGCGCCCCTGCCGCGGCGCGGAAATCGCCCCGGAACATCCAGGCGTTGGCGAGCGACACCGCCAGCAGCGCGGCCACGAGTAGCCAGGAGCGAGAGGCTCGGGCGATAAGGTGACGCACGCGAGGAGGCGAAGGGCCGGGGCTCAGGTTCCCGCGCTCAACGCCCGGTCTTGGGCGAGCTCGTCATCGGACACTCGGAGATACCCGCCTGCAGACCCTTACCTGCGCTGGCGTTGCCGGAATGGAACAAACCCGCGAGCAGCGATGTCGTCAGCGCGGCCGTGAACGTCGCCGCCAACAGGATCCTGCGAGCGAACGAGAGCCGCGGCCGGGCGGTTTCCAGAGGAACGATCCGCATCGAGTCACCTGGATTCGCACCGGGTTGGCGTTCGGGCAGGGCGCTCATCATTGCTTGGGAAACGCATCGATTCGGCCGCGCTCCGGTCGACACCCCGGACGCACCGGCGATCAAGGCGATCGCCGCACTGGTCGACGCGCTGGAGGTCTGAAGGGCGCCTGGAGCCGCCGGCGCCGGCCGATGCGGCCGTGGCCCCGGCGCCATCCCTCCGATGCCGTCGCGGCAGTAGCGAGGGCACGGGACACATCGTAGTGGTCTACCTCATCCGGCAGGGTGGCTCGAACACGCAGGGGACCTTGTTACATCGCTTCAAGTTACGCAAGCCGCCTCGGGCACTGGATGAAGGCAATCTCGCGACCTTGGCCATGGTTGGCTGCCGAGATTTCGCACGGACCCGCTCAGGAACCCGTCCGCGGAATCGACCAAGCCCGCATCGCCGCATCCAGATCGACAGGTGCATCGGTGCGCGCCGCACGCTCGAGCAGTCGCGCCGCCATTCGTGTGCCGAACTCGCTCGCGCTCCACTCGCCGAGCAAAGCGATCTCAGGACGCTCGTCGGGCGCGTTCTCGGGGAACTTGCGCTCCAGGTCGAGCACACGGCCCTCTCCCTCGCTCGCCAGGGCAACAAGCCGCGACGCGATCTCGGAGGCGATCCCGGCGGCGGACTCCTCGAGCGCGCTGACAAGGAACTCCACGAGCAATACGCTCACGAAGGGCTGCGGTGCTCGCACCAGGGCGACCTGCCCCTCGGGCGAAAGCGCGCCCCAAGTTCCAGCCAGCAACGGTTGCACGGCGCGGTCGCCGAGTGCGAGCAGTCCCGCGAGCAACCCCACCCGGACCGCCTCTTCGTCGGAATGCTCGAACAGCGAGCGCAGCGTGCGCGGGCCGGTCAGGCGGTCATCGTCCGTGAGCGGCATCAGTGAGGCGAACGACACCGCAGCCATCTGCGCCACTTGGGGGTCGGTCTCACGTTGCAGGAATGGCAGCATCGACAGCACCGACGTGGCCTCACTCTGCACCGCTTCGCCGATCCGCTCGAGCAGTTCAAGTCGCTCCTGGACGGTCACACGCTCGACCAGATAGGCGTACAGGGCTCCCAGACTGGCGCCGGCCTCGGGGTCGTGGTTCGCGCCGTAGTACAACGCCTGTTGGAATGCGATGAGCGACAACGCGTCGGGATCGAGCGACTCCCAACGAGAGGGATCCCGCCCCATCTCGACCAGGTGGCGCAGATAATCCCCACTCGGAGCGCGATCAGGGCTGGGACGGGTTGGGCTGCGACGGGCACCCCCCGCATGCGGGCCGCCGGCACGGGGCCTTCCACTGCGCGGATGCGTCATGTCATACACCCTTTCTCGCACGGCGCACAGGGTCGCTCTGCGGCAGAGAAGTTGGACTCCTTCGAGAAAGTCCCGATACTGCGGATGAGCGTCTCATCTTCACACCTCGGCGGCGCTTCGTCCATGCAGGGCACATCCACCTTCGAGGTCCGTTTGATCGCGCTGCTTCGCCGCTATACGCACTGGTTGCACACTCGCTGGCCGGCGGGCGGCGTGGAGCCGCTTCCCGAAATCCGCGAGGACGGCAGCACGGCCCTACCCGGACTCTATGTGGCGGGCGACCTCACCGGCATCCCACTGCTCAAGTTCTCACTCGACTCGGGCGCGCGCGTCGTGCGCACGATCGCCGCCGACCCGACGCTGCGCTCTGGCCCCGCCGACGCGCTTGACCTGGTGATCCTGGGCGCCGGGTGCGCCGGCATGGCAGCGGCCCTGGAGGCCAAGGTCCTGGGCCTGTCGTTCCGCGTCTACGAGGCGATGGAACCATTCTTCACCATCGCTAACTTCCCCAAGGCGAAACCGATCTACACCTACCCGCGCGAGATGACGCCAGCCGGGAAACTTCAAGTTCACGCCGAGGTGAAAGAAACCCTACTCGATGAGTTGCGGGCGCAGGTCGAGACCGCCGGCATCGATGTAGCGATCGGCCGCGCCGAGTTCGTCGAGCGCGCGGGCGACGCACTCGTGGTCCACTTGGGCGACGGCGCGACGGTGCGAGCCCGGCGGGTGCTCGTCGCGATCGGGCGAAGCGGTGATTTCCGTAAACTGGGAGTCCCGGGCGAAACGCTGCCCAAGGTGTACAACCGCCTGCACGATCCCAAGGATTTCACGGGTCAGAACGTGGTTGTGGTGGGCGGCGGGGATTCCGCGCTCGAGGCTGCGATGGCGCTCGCGACCGCGGGCGCGAAGGTGACGCTGTCCTATCGTCGCGCCGAGTTCGCGCGTCCCAAGGCAGATCAGCTCGAGCAGATCATGGCGCTGGGCAGGGCAGGACGCGTGCAACTGGAACTGGCGACGCGTGTGATCCGCATCGAAACGGACGCCGTTGCGCTCGAGCACACCGACGGGCGCACCGAGTCGGTCCCCAACGATGTCGTGTTCCTTCTCATCGGGCGCGAGGCGCCCCTGGCGTTCTTCCGCCGCTCGCGCGTCCCCATCGCGGGCGAAACCTCGCCATTCGGTTGGGCCGCCATCGCCATTTTCGTTCTGGCGCTGGCGCTGCTGTACGACTGGAAGTCGAATGGCTTTTTGGATGCGGTGCTCTGGTCGAGGGCCCCCTGGCCGGCGGACGCGCCCGCGCGGGTTGCCGCAATGGGCGCTTGGTGGGCCGAGCAGGTGGCGGATCGGAGCACGCTGGTCGGGACAATCGTGGTTTCCATGAAGAGCCGCTCGTTCTACTACACCCTGCTGTACACGGCGTTGATCGCCGGCTTCGGCATCCGGCGCGCGCGCCGCCGCGATACACCGTACGTGCGCATGCAGACGCTCTCGCTGTTCCTGGTACAGGCCATCCCGTTGTTCCTGTTGCCCGAGATCATCCTGCCATGGCTGGGCTACCAAGGTGTGTTCAGTGGAGGCGCGGGAAAGGCGTTCGCGGACGCGTTGTTCGAGAGCTACATCCCTGCAGCGGACTATGCTGCGCGTCATTGGCCCGACTGGGGCCACCCGCGGGCGTACTGGCGTGCCTACGGATTCATCCTGGCGTGGCCGCTCAATGTCTACAATATCTTCACCGAGCGCCCGCTGCCGTGGTGGATCGTGATTGGTTTCGTGCAGACTTTCGTCCTGTTGCCGTTGGCGATCCTTCGCTGGGGTAAGGGCGTGTACTGCGGCTGGATCTGCTCTTGCGGCGCGCTTGCCGAGACGATGGGCGACACGCAGCGCCAGAAAATGCCGCACGGGCCAGGGTGGAACCGCGTCAACATGGTTGGGCAACTCTTCCTTGCGTTCGCATTCGCCCTGTTGGCACTACGGATCACCGCGTGGGTGTTCCCCGCATCGGGTCTTGGCACCGCGTTCACATTCCTGCTCGAAGGGAAGAACGCCCAGCATCAACTGGTGAACCCGATCAGCTACAAGTGGTTCGTCGATGTCCTGTTCGCTGGCGTGATCGGCGTGGGCTTCTACTTCAAGTACTCGGGCCGGGTGTGGTGCCGCTTCGCCTGCCCGCTGGCCGCCCTCATGCACATCTACGCCCGATTCAGCCGATTCGCGATCGTGCCTGAGAAGAAGAAGTGCATCTCATGCAACGTCTGCACCTCCGTGTGCCATCAGGGCATCGATGTGATGAGTTTTGCCAACAGGGGCCTGCCCATGCAGGATCCCGAATGTGTGCGATGCTCCGCTTGCGTCCAGAGCTGCCCGACGGGCGTATTGCAGTTCGGTCAGGTGAACCGCGATTCCGGCCTGATTTCGGTGGATTCCCTGATGGCGTCGCCAGTCCGAGCACGCGAAGGCCATTGAGCAGGATTCGACAGGTTTGCCGCCGCGTGGCTATAGCTCGTCACTCTGCACCCCGTCGACCGCTTTCACTTGGAACACGCGTTCGATCGGCTTGGCCTTGCCTGCGGAGAGTTTCACGGTGAATCGGCCGGGACGAACATAGGTTGGTTGGCTGCCCCACTCGGGCCGACCAATGCGTGTTTTGGGTTCCCCCGCGACCAGATCCCACACCACGCGGTGGAACCCTGGCGTGCCCTCGCCCGTGAGCGTACGCACGACCTTGTCGGCGGAGTCGCGGATCGCGAGCGATACGCCGCCTTCGATCTCGCGCGGGCAGAAGTAATCCAGCCACGCGCCCTGCGGCGGGTTCTTGGCCGAGAAGTAGGCTTGGCCGTCATTCCCCGACCACGGACGTTCATAGAACTCCCACGCCGTCTTCGGCGTGAACATCGACACGGTGTCCGTCAGCGACTTCGCGTTCCATTCCTCGAACATCTGGATTCCATCAAGGATGTAGAGGCTGCGACCATGGGTGGCGACGCACAAGTCGAGTTGTTGCGGCTGGATCTGAACGTCGTGCACCGCCACCGTCGGCAGCCCGTCCTTCATCGCCAACCACTGCTTGCCTGCGTCAAGACTCATGAACAGTCCGAACTCCGTTCCAGCGAACAGCAGTTTCGGATTTCGTAGTCCCTCGCGCACCACATGCACCGGAGCGTCTTTGGCCAGTCCCGCGGCCAACGAAGTCCAGGTGCGCCCCATGTCCCGGGTCACCCCGAGGTAGGGCGTAAAGACATTCGAGCGATGGCCATCGATGCAGAGATAGGCGGTCCTGGCGTCGTGATGCGAGGCCTCGATGCGCGAGACATACAACCCCGAGGGCACCCCCTTCACATTCGCGGTGAGATCGTCCCACGTCTTGCCGCCGTCGGGAGTGACCCAGATTTTCCCATCGTCGGTGCCGACCCATACGACCCCGGCCTGCTTGGGCGACTCAGCGAGCGCCGTGATAGTGCAATGCGTCTCGGCGCCCGATCCCCCGGTTGCCATCTTCTCCCGATCCTTTGTGGTCAGATCGGGGCTCACGCGCTCCCATTTGTCGCCGCGGTCGTAGAGCCTGAACAGATACTGGCCGCCAAGCCACAGAACCGTTGGATCGTGAGGCGAGATCGCGAATGGCGCATTCCAGTTGAACCGGAACGTCGGCTCACCTTCGTTGTGCGAGGGGCGCAGGTTGCGCTCCTTCCCACTCACCAGGTCCTGTCGTGCGAGGTACCCACCCTGCGATTCAAAGTAGACGACGTTTGGGTTTGTCGGATCGACCTGCACGTGGAAACCGTCGCCACCACCGACCACATACCAATGCTCATTGCGTATCCCCACGTCGGCAAGATCGTCGCTCCAGGTCTGCAACTCCACGGTGCTCCGAGACGGCCCACCCCATGTCTGGTTGTCCTGCAGTCCCCCATACACGTGGTAGAACGGTTCACGACGGTCGGTCGTGACGGTGTAGAACTCACCGAGCGCGATGCGATTCAAGTAATCCCATGTGCTGGCACGGTCGTAACTCGCGTACACCCCACCATCATTCCCGATCAGCACATGGTCGCCGTCGCGCGGATCGATCCACAGCGCGTGGTTATCGGGATGCACATTGCGCGCGCCCCGGCCGTGGAATGTTGCGCCGCCATCATCGGATACGAACAGGTCGGTGCCACAAACATAAACACGGGTAGAGTCGTCGGGCTGCACCCGGATCTGGCTGAAGTAGAATGAGCGCGGGGAGAACGGGCTCAATCGTTTCCAATGAGCACCGGCGTCATCGCTGCGGAACACGCCGCCCTTGCGGCTGACCTCCTCGAAGTCGTCGAGCCGACCGCCCTCGTCGCTCTCGAGAACGGCGTACACGACTTGGGAATTCTTCGCATAAACGTCGAGCCCGATGCGCCCGGCCCGCTTGGGAAGTCCATTGGTGAGCTTGTTCCACGAATGGCCACCGTCGGTCGTCTTGTAGATGCCGCCCGACTCGGAGACGCCCGAGTAAGACCAAGCAGTGCGTCGGCGGGCATACATTGCTGCGTAAAGCACCCGTGGGTTCGACGGATCCATCACGAGGTCGACCGCGCCAGTCTTCGAATCGACCTTCAACACGTGCGACCAGGTCCTGCCGCCGTCGCTGGTCTTGAACACGCCGCGTTCGGCGTTCTCGCCCCAGAGCCGCCCCAGAGCCGCCACGTATACAGTATTGGAGTCCGCCGGATCGCAGACGATGCGTGCAATGGTGCTGGTGGCCTCCAGCCCACTGGACTTCCATGAGGCGCCGCCATCCTCTGACCGAAAAACGCCGCGTCCCCACGCCGAAGAGTTGCGACTGTTCGCCTCGCCGGTGCCGGCCCAAACCAATTCAGGATTTCGTTGCCACAGGGCGAGCGCACCGATCGAAGCGACGGCTTCTTTTTCGAAGATGGCGCTGAACGTGACGCCATTGTTCGTGGTCTTGAACACGCCGCCGGTGGCGGCTCCCACGTAGAAGGTATGCGGCTTCTTCAGGTTGACCGCGATGTCCGAGATGCGCCCGCCCATGTTGGCGGGTCCGATCGAGCGGAACGCCAACCCCTTGAAGAGTTTTGTTTCGAGCTTGACGGGGTCGTCCTGCTTGGCCGTAGGCCTCTCGGCTTTCGACGCCGCTTGCGCCGGCGGAGCACCGAGGACAAGGGCTAACAGCGTACAAAGCGCGTGGCGGCGCAGGAGACTTTGCAGGATCATACAGTTCTCCAAACACAGTGGGTGAGTGGCGACTAGTGGATTGTGCTCTGCTCGCGCAGCGTCGCCACCTGCGCAAGGAAGCCATATGCCCAACGTGCACGCTTCGCCGACTGCCAGGACTGCAACTCGAGCGTATCATCGCGGAAACTCAGGGCCGGATGGAACGCGCCGAACATGAGGCCCTGACTCGGGTGCACACACCACGCGCCCAGTTGGTCGCATTCGGTCCACTCGCGCGACTCGGCTTCGTTGAGCAGCGCCGCGGTCGCCACTTGGCGATCGGGACGTGGCTCCGCATCCGGCGGGAGCTGCAGCGCCACAATCAGCCCGCTGCCCAGTCTCGGGTGCGTCTGCGATCCGATCAACCGCAACAATGCAACGCCTGTCCCCGGCCCTGCAGTTTGTCCGGCACTGCCCGGGCGCGTGCACGGCAACTCGGCATCGAGTCCTGGACCCCGTAGATTCACTCGCAGCCATGGCGGCGGCTGCAGCCCTCCTAAATGTTGGAACGCCGCCCCGTCCCAAGGCGAAGGCTCGCGTCCGCGCTCGGCATAGGGCTTCCACGCCTCGAGCAGGGCATCAGGGATTTCGCGCATTGTTCCGCCATCGGCATGCGACCGCGCTGGTTCAGCGTTCAGTTCGGGTAGGAGCGACTCGACCGCACGCTCCGCCGCCGACAATTGCAGTAGCGCCGCGTGCGCCAATCGTTGGCCTGCTCCCTCCCACTGTGCTCCCTGAAAGTAAACGCTGGAGCGCAACGAAAGTGCGCCGGACTCCGCGTCCCAGCGCACCGCGGATAATCCCAGTTCGCGTGAGTTCCAACGCGCGATGGTGGCAAGGGCCTCGCCCCCGCCCTCGATCCTCTCTGCAAGCAGCATCTCGGCGTGCACCCGGCGCGTCCCGGCACTGCCCGTCGGACCCGCTTCGGCCCGAACGCGCTGCAAAAGTCGATACGGCCACCACACGAATCCGCTCTCGAGCGCGGTGAAGTACGACGCATCGGGGCGGAAAGCCTCGCGCAAGTGCTCGACCAGCGCGAGGCCCGGATCGAGACTCACTTCACGCCGAGCAACTCGACGTCGAACACGAGCGTCGCGTTGGGCGGGATCGTGTCGCCCGACCCACGCGCGCCATAGCCCATGTCGGGCGGGATCGTGAGCTTGCGCTTGCCACCGACGCGCATCCCTTTGACGCCCTGGTCCCAGCCCGAGATCACCTGACCGCTGCCCAGTTGGAACGTGAATGGCTGGCCACTATCCTTTGAACTCTGGAACTTGGTGCCATCCGAGAGCCAGCCGGTATAGTGCACCGTCACATTGAGGCCGGGGTCAGCCATGGTGCCGCTGCCGACGACGAGATCCTCGTACACCAATCCGCTGGCGAGCTTGTGCACATTGCCTCCGGTGGCGGGTTCCGCGGCCTTGTCCGCCGTGGTCGTGGTGGTGGTCGATCCGGCGTTCGAGCCGGGCTGGGGGGTGCTGGCACATCCGGTGACAGCTGCGGCGGCGATCAGGCTGAGGACGAGCGAGGGCATCTTCATGCGAGGGTCTCCTGCTGGAGTCGGCGGGTCTCAAGGGCTTGGGCAGGGTGGGTCAGCGCCGACCCGCCCGACATCATTCCACGGTCGCATATCATGGGAAAGCCAGCAAATCCGCGCTCCCTTCGACCCTCAACAGGAACGCCCGCCGGACGGCGGGCGTTCCTGTTCCAGTGGCCTGTACTGTGCGCGACTAGCTGCGCTTCTTCTTGGCTGCGCGGGCCTTGTCCTTCTTCTTCTGCTGGGCCTTCTTGGCGTTCTTGCGGTTGAGACGGGCCTTGTACGCGGTCATGATGCTCCTTAAAGAGCGTGGATCAGCGGTATGGGCACGCCACCACGGCGCGCATCACGGGCATTGTAATCGGAGCCAGCCCGGCGACACAAGCGCCCTGGGCAGGCCCATGGGGGGCCCCAGCTCAGGTGAGTTCGAGGTATTTGAGGTCGAGCGGCCCGTAAAGTCCGCCTCCCTGACTGCCAAACCATTCATTGCCCTTGCGCAGCGCCTCGGAGGGGATGTCCACGACGGGCAATCCCAGGTCCTCGGTCGCCGCGATCCGGGGAGTCGTGGGCAAGGCATAGCGTTCGCTTGCCAGATAGTCCTCGAACTCATCGAGCGTCCAAGCGAACAGCGCATCGACATCCCAGATGAGTTGCACCTCGCGACCGCGCAGGACATCCGGCGGATCGTCGGGCCGCGCCGGACGAAGCTGCCCGACCGCACAGCAATCACAGCCGAACCAGAAGTCCAACTTGCCCTCGACGATGAGATTCTCGGTGACGCGCGCCTCCGTCGGCGCATCGCGCCAGACATTGCCCAGCAGTTCGCTGATCGCGAACAAGTAGCGCAGTAGCGCGCGGGGGTCATCGGAAGCCGCCCCCCGCAATCCCGTGGTGAGCACGCGCAGGTTGCGGATCGCTTCGAGCCGCACCCAAGGAGAACGGCGATTGGTCAGCGCAGTCAGGTTATGCAGCGCACCATCGATGTTCGCGCGCACGACCGCGAGCAGTTCATCGAACGTGGCACCACCCTTGTCGAGGAACTCGACGTTGCGGCGCATCGCCTGATTGAGAGGCAGGTAGGCGGCACGCAGCGTGGTCCAGTCCTCGGTGAGGCGCTGTTTGGCGATGACGTCCCAATCCGCCATGCGGGTGTCCTCCTTCACCAGGGTGACACTCCTTCCCTGCAGCGTGAAGTGCCGAAGGAGCGCGACTGCGAGTATAGCGAGGCGCTCCCCTTGGTTCCAATACACCTGCCTTGGCGTGTTCTTGGCCGGACCGGCCCGGCCCGGATTCAGCTGGCGAGCAGGGACTCCTGTATCACCTGCACCCTTGTGCCCGCGGCGCTCGAGGCTCGGCAGGCGTCGAGCGCGCACTGCACCGGCACAGCATCCTGGGCGAAACTGGGCGTCAGCGGCTCGCGCGAATCGATGGCACCATGGAGGCGATCAACCATCACCCGGAATGGGGCGACCAGCGCCGGGTCGCCTTCGACGCGCTCGATCTGGTGGACGGCAGGGATCGCGAGCAGTTCAGGCTCGTGTCCCGCCACCAGCCGCCACAACGCATAGCCCGACTCGTCCCAGCGCAGCGACGCCTCCTCGCCGTGGATCTCGTAGCGTTCGAACCGGTACGGCGCGTGTGCCGAAAGGTCCATGATCGCGGTGGCGCCGTGATCGAACTCGTAATGAACGGTGAAAGCGTCGTCGGCAGTGGCGATCCCCGTCGCGCCGCCATCGGCGGTTGGACCGCGCCGCGGCTGGTCCACGCGCACACTCGCCAAGGCAGTGCGCGGCTCGCCGAAGAACGTGCGGAGACAGTCGGTATGATGCGACCCGAGTGCCCCGAGGATTCCACCGCCCCGCGCCGCGTCGGACAACCACGTCATGCCGCGCGAAGCCGGCGTGGTCCAAAGCGGATAACGCCCGAGGATCTCGCCGCGGCGCAGACGGCCGATTCCGCCCTTCTCCACCAGCTCGATCGCATATCGGCGCGCCGGGAGGAAGCGGAACTCGTGATTGATGCCCGCCACCTTGCCGGCCGCCACGGCCGCGTCGCGCATCTCGAACGCCTGCCAGCGGTGCATCGCCGTCGGCTTTTCACAGTGCACGTGCGCACCGGCCGCGATCGCCGCGAGCATCATGGGATGGTGCAGGTCGGCCGGCGTCACAATGCTCACCAGGTCGGGCTTTTCGCGCTCGAGCAGCTCACGCCAATCGGAGTAAGCGGCTGCGATCCCCAACTCGTTCGCTACTCGCTGGGTCTTCTCCCGGTGTGAACCAGCAATGGCAACCACCTCGAAACCCGGGTGCCGTTGGAACCCAGGCGCTTGGACCAGTCGAGCGAACGAGGTGCCGAACAGGGCAACGCGATAACGATTCATGCACGGCCTCCGAAGGATGGCGGTACTTGCGACGCTACAAAGTGGCGTGCCCTCGGCCCGTCGTCAAAGGCACGCGGCTGTTTGCGGTGAGCGTACCGCCGAACGCTCCACTTCGCCGCAGCGGGACGAGCGTGTACTGTCGGCCGACTCGTCCGCCCACACCGCCCGGAATCCCGGTCTACCAGGAGGGTCCCCATGCGCGATCCGCGCACCCGCAAACTGGCGCAACTGCTCGTCCACCATTCCACCCGGTTACAGCCGGGCGAGGCCGTGCTCATCGAGGCCTTCGACGTTCAAGGCCCATTGCTGGAAGAACTCGTGGACGAGGTGCAGAAGGCAGGTGCGATCCCGATCGTCTCGATGCGAGACAACGCGGTGCTTCGCGCCCAACTGCGCGGCGCTACCGAGGCACAACTCGCCCTGCAGAGTGACCTCGAGCTCCAACAGATGAAATTGGTGCAAGCCTATATCGGCATCCGCGGCTCCGAGAACGTGAGTGAGTTATCCGATGTCCCCGGCGACAAGATGGCGCTCTACCAGAAGCTCGTCGCGACGCCGGTCCATCTCACCTATCGCGTCAACCACACGCGCTGGGTGGTGTTGCGATATCCCAATGCCGCCATGGCCCAACTGGCGAACATGAGCACCGAGGCATTCGAGGACTTCTATTACGAAGTCTGCACGCTGGATTACGACCGGATGTCCGCCGCCATCGAACCGCTGCGTGCGCGCATGCTCAAGACCGACCGCGTTCACATCAAAGGGCCAGGCACCGACCTTCGGTTCAGCATCAAGGACATCGGCGTCGTGCCCTGCGAGGGGCGGCACAATGTGCCCGATGGCGAATGCTTCACGGCGCCGGTGCGCGACTCAGTGGAGGGCACGATCACCTACAACACCCACTCGGTCTATCTGGGCACCACCTACGACAAACTCAGCTTCACATTCGAACAGGGTCGCATCATCAAGGCGACGGGAAATCCGCAGGAGAAGCTCGACCAACTTCTCGAATCCGATGAAGGCGCACGCTATATAGGCGAGTTCTCGCTGGGCTTTCATCCCGACATCCAACACCCCATGAAGGATACGCTGTTCGACGAGAAGATCGCCGGCTCCCTGCATTTCACGCCCGGGCAGTGTTACGCGACCACGGACAACGGCAATCGGAGCAAGATTCATTGGGACTTGGTGCTCATCCAACGCCCCGAGTACGGCGGCGGCGAGATCTGGTTCGATGGCGAACTGATCCGCAGGGACGGCCTGTTCGTGGTGCCCGACCTGTTGGGGCTGAATCCCGACCGCCTGCGCGCCTGATCAGCGCGAGGTGTCACTCAGGGAGTAGAACGACGCGAGCGCGTAGCGCCAACGAGCCGCTTGTGAAACGCGCGAAGTAGACTCCCCGCGCTGCGCGGGCCCCCGTGTCATCCCGTCCATCCCAGGGCAACACGGTCACCCCTTTGGGAAGTACGCGATCACACAGGCGACGGACGCGCCGACCTGACAGGTCGAACAGGTCGACCCGTCCGTCCAACGAGGTAGCCAACTCGAGCGCGACCGCTGGCCCCGGCCCAACCGGTGAACGACCCAGAGCACGCAAGGTCGCGCCTCGAGGGAGGCGCTCCCCGGGGTCCGGGACGGGCGGGTCCTCCCCGCCGGGCGGTGGAGGCGGCGTCCACACGAGCGGCGTAGGCGGCAACACTGAGATCACTCCTGAAGTCGCACGACGGTCGGCCATCCGGATGATCAATCGCGAGCTCGTCGTCGTGTCGCCGGTCGCTGGCCACCGCTTGGCGCTCCAGACAAGTGTTCCAGAGTCGGCAAGGAACGACACGAAAGTGGGCAGCCCCAAGGAATCCAGGGAGACGGGATGCTCGAGATTCGCCGCGTCCAACCATACCGCCTCGAGCTGAACCGAACCCGCGAACGCGTTCGCCAATTCGAAATGGAGTCGAGCCAGGTCACCCTGGGGGACGGTCGACTCCTGCCATCCCATGCCGAACACATGCAGGAGCGGGGGCTGCACGAGCGTGAACTGCCACGAGCTGCTCCAGAGGATCTCGCGCAGCTCGATACGATCGCCGTTGACGAAACTGAAATAATCCCGCAGCCCATCTCGCATGTATTCCGAGGCGTAGAAGAAGCTGGTGTCATATCCCAGCATGGTCCGTAGTCGACCGCGATAGGTCCAGACCGCGCGATCCCCGGTCGGGTCGGGCGTCGTATAGAAAGTGAGCGGCTGCCCGGAACTGGTGGTGATGAACAGGTACCAGAGTCCATTGTGCTGGAACATGTGGGGGGACTCGGTGAGCGAGTTGTACGAAAACGCGGAGTAAGTGATCTCGATGGGTTTGAGATCCTCCCACTGGGTGAAGTCGCCGTGGCTGCGCGCCACGCCGACTACCGTGGCGGTCGTATCGGTGGCGTAGTTCCCCGTGTAATACATGAGCCAATCGCCGGGCTGGTTCGGATCCGGCATGAGGAACGGATCCCGGAACGCCGGGCGGGGGGACAGAAGCGCCGACCAGGCCCACGGCACCTGTGCCGCTGTGAACACGGGGTCGTATCGCACCCGGGTCCATTGCATGAGGTCGCTGGAGACCGCCAGCCCCATCATCTGCGTGTCCGCATACTCGCCCGGGAACCGATCGACCCCTGTGTACATCATCCAGTACAGGCCATCCTTCTTGACGATATGCGGCGCCCAGACATGCAGATTGTCCCACTCCCCCGGGTCGCACCCCAGCACCGGCGGCAACTGTTCCCAGTGGTAAAGATCTTTGGAGATGGCGTGCCCGAAATCACGCTCGGTCTGATCGGGCAGCAGCGCCTGACTGTTGCGGATGAAGAAAAGATGGTAATAGCCATCCTTCTTCACCAAGGTGAAGTCCTTGGGGCGGTAGGGCTGGCCCGGGACCATGTAGGCCGCCTGCGCGCATGGAACGGCCAACAGCCACGCTGCAGTTAGCAGCGCGGCCAAGCAAGGCACGAAGCGCGGGGACCGTCGGGTCCGAAGCAGAGCAAGAAGGATGGGCACCTACCGGGCAATGGGCTTTCGAGCCCTGGGGACGGCTAGGCCAAGCCCTTGTACCGGGCCGGCTTCTCCCGATTATCCAAGGCTTGAACTGGTTGCGTCAATGGCAGTCCGCAGGGACCGAAGGAGGGCATCTGATCCAGCTCAATGACATCCGCTACGCGATCGGGCAGCGCGTGCTCTTCGAGGAGTTGGACTGGGTCATCGCGCCCGGGGACAGATGCGCCCTGGTCGGACCCAACGGCGCCGGCAAGACCACCCTGATCCGGGTCATCCTGGGCGAATACGAGCCCGAGGCGGGCACCCGGGTACTCTCCAAGGGCACCCGGGTGGGCTACCTGCCGCAGGAGGCCGCTGAGAGGTTCGAGGGCACGGTGCTGGACCGGGCCATGGAGGCCTACAGCGAACTCCTGCAGATGCGGACCGAACTCGACTCGCTGCACGAACAATTAGGCGGCATCTCCCCCGAGGATCCGCATCTGGAGTCCCTGCTCGACCGTCTGGGGGACCTGCAACACCATCTTGACATGCGCGATGAGCACGCGCTCGAGCCCGAAGCGCGCCGCGTCCTGACGGGGCTGGGATTCAACCTCGTGGACCAGGACCGCCCCCTCGAGGAGTTCTCGGGCGGCTGGCGCATGCGCGCCGCGCTGGCGGCGCTCCTGCTCGCCGACCCGACCGTACTGTTCATGGACGAACCCACGAATCACCTGGACCTGCCCGCGATGGAGTGGCTCGAGGATTACCTCGAGGACTTCCATGGCGCGCTGGTCGTGGTTTCGCACGACCGCGTCTTTCTCGACCGCGTTGCCACCGAGGTACGCGAGCTCGACCGCGGCGAGCTGACGACTTATAACATGCGATTCTCGCTCTATCTGGAGGAGAAGGAGCTGCGCCGCGAGCAAGCGGCCGCGAACAATGCCCAGGTCGAGGCCAAGATCGCGCAGTTGCAACGATTCGTGGAACGCTTCGGCGCCAAGAATACCAAGGCTTCAGCGGCGCAGAGCAAGCGCAAGCAGATCGAGCGCCTGAAAGAGGAGCGCGTGGTCATTCCGCACAAGGGGCGCCGCGTCTCGTTCTCATTTCCCGATCCGCCGCATTCGGGGCGCACCCTGGTGCGCCTGCGCGATGGGAGATTCGGTTACGGGGATCAGGATCTGATCGCAAACGTCAACATCGAGATCTTCAAGGGCGACAAGGTGGCCATCGTGGGAGCGAATGGCGCCGGCAAGACGACGCTCTTGCGCATCCTGGCTGGGCAGTTGCAATTGCGCGAAGGTGAACACGAGCGCCCGCAACTCACCAAGCTCAACTATTTCGCCCAACATGCTGCTGAGACGCTCGAAGGACGGCACACGATCCTCGCCTCGCTCGAGGAAGTCGCGGGCGATGCATGGCGTCCCAAGCTACGCAGCCTGTTGGGGAGCTTCCTGTTCACCGGAGACGATGTCTTCAAGTTCTGCCGGGTCCTCTCGGGCGGCGAACGCCAGCGCGTGGCGCTTGCGCGCATGCTGCTCTCCCCCGCGAACATGCTGTTGCTGGACGAGCCGACGCACCACTTGGATCTGGCCGGCAAGGAAGTGCTCGAGGAGGCACTCGAACAATTCCCGGGCGCCGTGGTCGTGGTCACGCACGATCGTTCACTCATGGCGCGCCTCGCCACTCGCGTCTTCGAGGTGAATGAGGGCAAGGTGGTGTTGTACCCGGGCGGCTACGATGATTACGAGCACGCGCGTCTGTCGCGAGCGGCTGATGCTGCGGACCGGGAAGAGAAGGAAGCCCCCGCCAAGCTGGCGGCGGTGGCCACGTCGACCGTCAAGCCGAAGGCCGAGCCCAAGGCAGGGTCACGCTCGATTGGAAAGCCCGTCGCCGGCTCCGGTGCAGGGAAAACGCCGCACCGGGGGGGCAACACCCGCAATCGCGACAAGGAGCTGGCGCGCTTGGAACGCGATCTCGCCACCCGTGAGGCCCGCACCAAAGAGCTCGAGACGTTGCTGGCCGATCCCGAGCTCTATCACGACGGTGCGCGCTCCAAAGCGCTGGTCGGCGAGTACGAGACGCTTCGCACCGAGGTGGACTCCCTGCTCGAACGGCTGGTCGAGTTGTCCGACCAGTGAGGCCGGTTCCGCACGATGGCCACCGGCATGTCCCACTTCCCCTCCGAGAGGGACGATTGACGGCCGCCGGGGCCGCGACTAACTTCCCTGCCATGGCCGACGTGACCCTTCGCACCTATGTCTTCCTGGATTCGCTCCAGCCGCAGCTGGCCGCGTTCATCGGTACCACCGCCCGCGGCTTCCTACCCGTGGCGGGCGACGCGTCGATCTTCATCGAGACCGCGCCGGGACTGATCATCAATCGCATCACCGATGTGGCGCTCAAAGCCACGCAGGTGACTCCCGCCATCATGGTGGTCGAGCGTGCGTTCGGACTGCTGGAGATCCACCACCACGACAAGGGGCAGGTCACCGACGGGGGACAGGCCGTGCTCGACCATCTGGGGATCACCGAGGGTGATCGCATCAAGCCCAAGGTGGTGTCGGATCAGGTCATTCGCGCGGTGGAGCCCTACCATGCCCAGGTCATCAATAAGTCGCGGTACGGCGACATGTTGATCGCGGGCGAATCGCTCTTCATCCTCGAGACCGAACCGGCGGGATATATCGCGTTCGCGGCGAACGAGGCGCTCAAGGCCGCACGCGTCAAGCTGATTGACGCATCGCTGTTCGGCGCTTACGGGCGCCTTTACCTGTCGGGGCCCGAAGCCCAGATCGACGCGGCTCGGGACGCGGCCCTCAAAGGCCTGGCCACCATCAAGGGCAAGGTGCTGTAGAGGGTCAGGCTGCCTTCCCCTGGTGGGATGGCATCGGCACCAGTTGCGGCATGCTTGGCAGCCACACGGGCGTCCCGGCTGTGGCCCAACCCTGCTCCAGCCCGCGCATCAGGATGAATGGCTCGAGCGATGGATTCACGAAGCGGAAGCGCGCGGTCATGCCGGCGCCGAACTTCTGCAAAGCCCCACCGCGACCGGCCTCGGAGAGCGCCGCGATCTGGTTGGTGAGGCCACGTACCTCGCGGCGAACGATTCGCTCGAGCATGTCCCGGACCGCTGCCACGCTGAATGCGCCGTGGTCATCGCGCTCGGATAAAACGGCCGCAAGCAGGATCTCGGGATAGATACCCCGGCGCGCCCGAACAATCGACTGTTCGTAGGCTAGACGGACGTTCTCACTGGCATGGCCGATTGCCACGGCGACCGAGGCGTCCAGATGTGCCAGGGTGATGTGCGACTGGTGTTCCTGTCCGGCAATGCATGCCGCACCCCGGCCCAACAGGTGCGTGAAGTGCGGCAGGCCCTGCGAGAGCGTTGCGATACGTTGGATCACCAAAAGTTCGGCACTCATGCCAGCCACCACGAGTGAGCGGGAACACGCCTCGCTCAACTCGGCATGGGCCATGCGAGGCAAATGGACCGGCACCACGGCGCGGTCCACACAGGGATGCGCGTGAATCAGTGAGGGGACATCGTCGGCAACCCCCACCAGCACGACCGTGACATGGTCTGCCTGATCGCTGAGCACCCTGAGCGTGTCGGCCATGAGCGCGCGCACGCGCGGGCTGACGATGCAATCGAACTCATCGATGATCACCACTAGCGGCTCATCCGCGCCCAATGAGCTCAGGAGGCCTACGGCTCCCTGCGGGGTGAGAGGGTCGCCTTGACCCGATGGGAGTGGCGAGGAGCCAGTCAGGCATGCAGCCACCTTCCGCCAGAGTGTGGTGAACTCATCGTTCGCAGCCGCGCTCACCCGGATCACCGAGAAGCGCGCCGCCGTGAACTTGGCGAGCATCGAGACCAAAGAAGTCTTTCCCACGCCGCGTTCGCCAAACAGGACCGCATGCTGGCCTGGGTGCGCCATGACCTGGATCAGGGCCTGGAGCTGGCGGTGGCGGCCCGCGAACAAATCGCGCCGGGTCACTGGAGCGGTCGGACTGTAGGCCTCATCGAGGCTCTGACGGAGCTCGAACAAGGCAGCCGGATGGGATGCGGGCGCAACGTTCTGGCGATTCATCGGCCCCTCGGGTGATGCGGGATCAGCGGACGGCCATGCGGCGGCCAGTTGCGGTCCACGATCCGGCGAGGGGGCCGGCTTGGTGGGCTTCCTTGCCCGGATTCACTGCGGGCGAGGCGGTTATCGGCCGCTTCCGGCACCATGCTTAGGCAGAATCATCAGCGCAAGCCCGTGCTCGCCTCAGGCCGCAGGCCCAGTGGCCTTCGCCGTTGCAGTGGCACGCCATGCCAACACTGCCGCCACAGCCATCATGGCGGACGCCAGGAAGAACGCCGCGCCCGGGACTTTGGGTCCGCCATGGGAGCCGATGAACAGCGCGAAGGTCTGCGCGAACAGCGTCGGCCCTATCACACCGGTGATCCCCATGATGCTGCCGTTCGCGCCCTGCAGTTCTCCTTGACGCGTCGAGTCCACCTTGCTCGACATGAGGCCCTGCATGGCGGGCATGAACATGAAGGCGAGTGCGAATACGGGAACGCTGGCGAGCAGTGCAGGGCCGGTCGCCGCCAGTCCGTACAGCGCATACCCCGCGATTGCGCCCGCGATTGCCGTGAGCAATGCGGCGCGCTCACCAAATCGCGCAACGAAGGGGCGTACCACCAAGGCCTGCATGAGAATGCTGCATACGCCCACCAGAGCGAGCATCAATCCCACCTGCCGCGCATCCCAGCCGTAGCGATGACTGGCATAAAGTACGAACGTGCTGGGCAGTAC
>JBDSKE010000096.1:0-21785 GCA_039917105.1 Candidatus Eiseniibacteriota bacterium
TGGAGTTCCAACCGAGGCGAAACAGTTCTTCACCCAATCGGTTTCGAGCACCGACCGACCCTCGAACACCGTGATCGAGGGATCCATGTATCCGACCTGATCATCAAGATGACCATTGCCCGCTGCGCGCAGGCGCGAATCGAGGTCGGCGTAGACACCAAGCCTGACATCGTGCAGGATCTGCGTCCCGCGATTGGTGACATGGAAGCGCATGCTGGCGATGCCCTGGAAGCCGGCGCGGGCCCACGCCATGGACTTCTGCTCCACTTCGAGCCCGAGTGGGATATGCCGCTCGCCGCCAGGATAGGCATAGTCGATGGACTCGCGGCGATAATCACGATAGATCGCCGTGCATAACTCCTCGCCTTGGAAGTCGAGATCCTCGTCAATCTCTCCATCGCCATCGTCGTCGAGTCCGTTCAAGCTCTCCTCATCGACGCGCCCATCACCATCTTCATCGATCGTGATGCGCGAGCCGCGCGAGCCCAGATAGGCCTGCCGGACGCGGTCATCCTCGGCGAGCGAGGGCCGCCATTCCAGCATCGGCCCGCCGGTCACGGTCTGACGGCCATCTTCCCCCCGCGCACCCACCCACAACTCGGCGCGGCCGAGCGCCTCGTGGCCGCTGCCGCGAGGGAACTCGAACGACGGATCCCCCGACAACCCGCGATCGAAGAAGGCGTTGCCCATGATTCCCGCATTGGTGATGCGCATGGCGAATCGCCCGATATCGAGCTGGGGTCCCTGATCGGCGATATCCAGCTTGGCGACTGCGGGTGTGGCCGAGACACACAGCACAAATATTCCCGGGAACGTGCACCGCCAGCGCCGCCCCCACTTCCCGTTCCCCCGCGACACGGCCGGCTATTCCACGCTGCGCTGCGTGGCCTCGAACCCTGACACGACGTATTCGCCGTCTCGGGATTCGAAGCTGATGCGGTAAGCCTCGCTCGGCCCACGGAAGAACACCATCTCGATGGCGCCTTCGTCGGTGGCCGGCGCCACGCGCCAGCGCCCCAGACCGGCTTCGTTCCATGCATACCGCCGGGCGAAATCCACCAAGGTGGGGTCGGCCACCACCTGCATCGCGCGTTCCTGGTCGTTGTTCACCAGCGCGGAGATGAACGCGGTGAACGTGGAGTACGGCGAGGGCACCCGCTGTTCGTCCGCGCGGGCAAACCCCTGTTTGGTCCAGCGGAAGTGGCGCAACACATATACATGCGGGCAGGTGGCGCATTCCTCGAAATAGGGCGTGGAATGGAAAGTCCGACTGGTGACTTCAATGTCCGTATCGCCGCTCGTGAACTCGGCGGTGCCCACGCCGCCGAGCGAATCCGGGCCAAGCGTCTGCAACAAGTCCCAACGACCCCCACCGGCTCGACGCCACACAAGCAACATCGGTTGTGTCCCGCCGCCCGCGCGACGTGTGTACACAGCGGCCACTTGCGAGGTATCGATCGGGCTCCCTGAGGAATCGAAGCCGCGCGTGGCGATATCCTGAAGATGCAATCCGCGTCCCTCGACCGATTGCATATGGAAAACGGCGGCCTCTTGCCAATACAGGTATGGCCACGAATCTCCTTCGGGCCGCGAGCGGGAGAACAGGTTCACCAAGGCGACGCCATCCACACCCGCCACTTCGGCTGCGAACCCGAGCGAATCGAGCACGCTGCGGGCCCGCTCGGCCCAAGGCTCGCTTGGGCGCGCCCGCAGGGCCTCATGCACGACCTGCGCGGTCAGGCCGGCTGCGGCATCGTCCTCGCCTGCATCCCACTGCTCGCCGGCGCGGCGGGCATAGACCGCGAACGAATCCGCGCGAATCCGTCCCGAGTCGGAGGACTCGGGCACGAGCCTGGGTTTGCGATCGCACCCCGCGAGCGTACCCAACGCCACGAGCAGCCCTGATAGGGCCACGAGAACGCGGGCGTGCGGCCTGATCATCGGTCCCCGCTCCTCTGGGCCGGGATGGGTCGGGGCTTCGACTCGACGGGCAGCCAATCCCGGATGATCCACCGCCCATCGCGAATCGTGAAGTGGAAGATCCAGCGCTTGGTTTCATGGTCGCCCTTCACGCGCAGAGCCAGCCATTCAGGCCAGGCTTGATCGGGCTCGGCATATTCCACATTCCAACTCCCCTTCGCCCGCGTGCTCCCCCACCCATTGGCCAGGGCCTGGTCGAGCTTGCTGGGATCCGCGAGCAACTGGCGGGCGCTGTCATAGCGCTTGTCCATGAGCAACAAAGCGAACAGGCGCACGGTGTGCGTGGGGCCGGGCACCGTGCGAACATCGTGCAACACGAACCCCTCGGGCCGCTCGGTGTAGGTCCACTCGTTCAAGATGCCGGGGCCAGCTGCGGGGACGGACAGGAACGAATCCGGTTCCGCCGCCGAGTAAGAGACCAGCTCGGGACGGCCATCGTGATTGATGTCCGCGAAAATCGCCTCTCCCGGCACTCCCAGGTCGGGCCCCTTGCCTTCGTACTGGATGAGATTCCAGAAATACCCATCCGGGCTCATGCGGAAATATTTGAATCCGAATCGAGGCGTCTTGGCCCGGGATTCATAAATCACCCCGGCCGAATAGGGGAACGTGGGGCGGCCGGTCCACCAGGTACGCAGGCGCGCCCGGATGTTGGGCGGGAAGCTGGCGCCCTGCATACGCAGGTCGGGGCCGCGGAACCAGAGCAGATACCCGACCGCCTCGGCGGATGGTTTATAGGGATTGCGCACCATCAATAGGACCGTGCCCGGCTGTTGCGGGTCGATCACCACATCGGTATCGAGTCCGAGTGAGTCGAGCGTAGCCTCGATGGCCGGCGCCTGGAGCGCATGAGCGCGACCCAGGTCACGCAACAACCGACGACCCGCTTGCCCGACGAGTTCGTAGCCCTCGTAGTTATACCCGCCAACGCTGTCCCCGCTGGCGCGTTGGAATCGTAGCTTCGCCGAGGACGCGAGCAGGACCACGGAATCCATCCCCGCAGGAGCCCACGGCTTCACCACCTGGGCCTTCGCCGGGACGGCGAGGCAGGCCAGGAGCGCGAGCGCAGTAGCGAAGGCGCGAAACATGATGGGCGATTCCTTGAAGAGGGGCATGGGGAGCGTCAGGCGATAAGGCAAAGTGCATTGATGCTGCGGTGCGCTGGAGTGGTCAAGCGTGAATCCGTGCCTCGGGCCAGTTCTCACGGTTCCTTGTCAACGCGCGGCCACCGCGGCATCCGTCCCCGGAGGATAGAAGTAGACGATCACGCGCGCTGTCGCACCATTGATGGGCTGGATCCCGTATTGGATCAAGCTCGGTGAACGCAGGATGAATCCATAGTACGGCAGCCGCCGCGCTTGGCCCTCGGCGAACGCCCCGATCGCGTCGCCCTCGAACACGGCGCGGTTCGCAGAAGCGCAAGCGGCCCCAGTGGCCAACAACGAGTTCACCTCGGGGTAGGGCGGCCCGGGAAAGGAGAATGCGCAGGGCAGCCAATCATTCTGCGCGAAGTGCAACACGGGGGCGATCGTATTGAGAGTGGGCATGTACGCGTCGGGCACCGGCAGTTCCACGCGCGCGCTCGCCACTTTGAGGGAGCTCGAGATGGTCGCCAGCGAGAATCGGATGGCGGCGTTGTGCGCCGGTGAGACCGAGAGTAGCGGCACGCTGCACTGTTGAATCGAGCCCTGCGAGCGGCCGCCCCAGTCCTGGATCCCGACGCTGACTGAGTCCACGGGCGCATCGGCGGCATAGGTGCGGAATCGTGTGACTGCGCCGGCCAGCCGCTCCCCTGTGACCAGGTTGATGGCAGTGACTGACCAGAAGACATTGGTCCCCTGTGGCCACCGCACTCGCGGAAGCAGGTAGAGGAACACCGCTCGCTGCAGGTAGGGGACGGAACGCGCCGCCACAGCAGCAGAGTCGGAACTGGCGTAACACTCGTATGAGATGTTGCCGTTGATCACCCCGTTGCCGCTCCAACCCAGCGAGGTGACCGGCCCCTCCTTCGCATCAACAAGCGGGAAGTCGTACCGAGGACGGCGCAGACTATTGGTGGTGAACTGGAAGAACGCTCTTTCTCCAAGCGAATCGCCCTGGAATGCGCGGATGCGTGGCGACAGCTCCACCGTGAAGGTCTTTTGAAGGTCCAGCACGGTCAACGGCTGCACGATCACTCGGTGGGTTGGACCCTCGTAACGAACGGTCACGGCAAGGCGCCGCGTGTCCTGCTTGAGGTAAACGTTGAGCACGTTGACCGTGGACGAATCCAGGGCGCGGTCGAACTGCACCCAGATGTCGGAGTCGTAGAGCACGCCGGTGGAACGCGCTGGCGGCTGAGTCGCCACAATCACGGGCGGCACCAGTGCGCGCAGGGGTTCGGTCGGGGCCACCACCTGCTTGCCGCAACTCACGGCGGCCAAACAGAGGAGCAGGATCAGCGTGTATCGCAGGGAGGTCATGGGAATCCGGGGCCGCCAGGGGAGGGTTGGCTGGTCCGTGAGTGTAAGGCCGCCACGGTCGCCGCATCAATGCCGAACCCCTGCACCCTGCAGGAGGACTACCAGTTGTCGCTCACGGGACAAGTTGCACTGGTCTCCGGAGCCAGCCGCGGCTTGGGCGTACGCCGCCAGCAAGTGGGGCCTGCGCGGCCTACTGGAGTCCACGGCCTTCGAGGTGAAGCCTACAATGACACCTTGCACCCTATCGCCCGCCCACTCCCTCCCCTATCATGCGGATGGCCTGCGCGACGCAGGCGCAGTCCGACTCGTGCCCCGGAGCCTCGCCGAGTGATCCACGCCATCGTCTTCGATCTGGACAACACGCTGACCGACTTCATGAAGATGAAGTCGGCAGCCATCGTTGCCGCTATCGACGGGATGATCGACGCCGGTTTCAACCTGAGGCGAGATGAACTTCGAGTCCGGATCGACGCGATCTATCTGGAGAAGGGGCTCGAGTTCCAACAAGTGTTCGACGAGTTGCTCCAGCGCGAGTTCGGCGAAGTCGACCCGCGTATCCTCGCCAGCGGAATCGTCTCGTATCGTCGCGCCCGGGAATCCGCGCTCGTGCTTTACCCTCATGCGCAGATGACGCTGCTCGAGTTGGCCAAGCGGGGAATCAAGCTGGGAGTCGTCTCGGATGCACCACGACTCCAGGTATGGCTTCGGCTGTGCTCACTCTCGCTCCAACATGTATTTGATGCCGTGGTCACCTTCGATGACACTCGGGTGCGCAAACCAGCGCCTGAACCGTTCCGTGAGGTACTCCAACGGTTGGGCGTGGCTCCGGAGAATGCGCTCATGATCGGTGATTGGGCCGAGCGCGATGTCGTGGGCGGCAAGAGCCTGGGCATGAAAACCGTCTTTGCGCGCTATGGAGATACTTTCGAGACGAAGGAGTCCGGCGCGGATTTCGATGTGGATGATGTATTCCAATTGGTGGACATCGTGGACCAGTTGAACGGCACCGTCCCGCAGGGCCGCGGGGCCTGAAGGAGATTCCATGTCGGGAGAGAAGGTCCGAGCTGCACGCGCGCGCATCCAGGCGGCTCCTGCGGGTGTGAACGTCGACGGTCGGATCCACGTCTACACTTTCGATGTCTTCCACGAGCAGTTCTTGCCCGGGAAGGCTTTCGACAACGTGGAGCGAGCGGTGCAATACCAGCGCCAGGCGCAGGAGAGCATCTATGTGCTCCAAGAAGCCGAGCCAGCGTTGTACGACCTGCCATTCCTCTCGCATGACCCGGAATTGCTGAAGCGCGTGGACACCGACGCCGTGTACCGAAAGTCGCTGGTGCGGGACCTGAGAAGCGACGCTCGCTCCCGCGGCCGCCGTCACTGATCCCGTGCGAGTACTGACCGCCGCCCAGATGCGAGCGGTGGACCAGGCCACGATCGAGGCCGGCCATGCCGCTGGCGACGTGCTCATGGAGCGTGCGGGGCAAGGGGTGGCCGATGCGCTCGAACGGCATTTCGGCTCGCCGCTGGCACTGCATGTACTTGTCCTATGCGGCGCCGGCAACAACGGTGGCGACGGATTCGTGGCCGCGCGCCACTTGCATGCCCGAGGCGCCGTGGTCCGAGTTGGCCTGCTCGCTGCAGCCGAACGGGTGCGCGGCGATGCGCGGCTGCACCTCTCCCGACTGGAATCCGCTGGCGTAGGATTCGAGGTCTGTGACACCAGGGAAGCGCTTGAGCTCCTCGTGCACTCTAGAACATGGGAGCACGCGATCGATGCGCTGCTTGGGACAGGCGCGAGCGGCGAGCCCCATGGACTCATCGCAGCCGCGTGCGAGGCGTTGAATCGTCTGCGATCGCGCCATGTACGGGTGACGGCCGTGGATCTGCCCACGGGCGTCGACGCCGACACCGGGGCCGTATCGCAAAAAAGCGTACAAGCCGATCTCACCGTCACATTCGGAGCCGCCAAGCGCGGGCATGTGTTGTATCCGGGGCGCGCCTGGCGTGGCGAACTGGAGGTCGTCGACATCGGCCTGTTGCCGACCGCGCTCGAGGGCGCATCGGGCGTCACCCTGGCGCATCCACGGATGCTGGCCGGGTTGCTCGCACGGCGCAATCCGCGCGCGCACAAAGGCGATGCGGGCCGGGTCGTGATCGTCGGCGGCTCTGCAGGAATGACGGGGGCTGTGGTTCTGGCCGCTCAGGCCGCCTCCCGTGCTGGCGCAGGGTATGTGCGGGTGTGCGCTCCTGCCAGCGTGCAGGACGTGCTCGCCGCGCACTTGGTGGAGCAGATGGTCGTGCCGTGCGGAGAGGATCAACGCCGCGCGCTCACCACGTCGGCATTGCCGCAATTGCGCGCCGAGGCCGCGCGCGCCGACGCAGTGGTGTTGGGGCCTGGCTTCTCCAGGCACCCGTATGCGCTCGAGTTGGTGCGCGAGGTGCTGCCACATCTTGACTTGCCCGTGGTGGTTGATGCGGACGCATTGTTCGCTTTGTCCCCAGCAGCGCAGCATCTGAAGTCGGCGTGCGCAGGTGACACGCATGCGCGGATCCTCACCCCGCATGTACTCGAGATGGAGCGCCTCACGGGCGTGCCGAGTGCCGAAATCGAGGCTCGCCGGATTGACATCGCGAGCGAGTGGGGGCGGCGTTGGGGTTGCATCGTGGTACTCAAGGGTGCGCCCACGGTGATCACGGAACCCTCCGGTCGAACCTGTGTGAATCCCACGGGTAACGCTGGCATGGCCACTGCCGGAATGGGCGACGTGCTGGCGGGCGCGATCGGAGCGCTCTTGGCGCAGGGATTGCCCGCATACGAGGCCGCATGTCTAGGCGTGTTCGCGCACGGGTGGGCCGGAGACCTGGCCCAACAGGAATTGGGCGAGACAGGCCTTGTGGCTCGCGATGTGGTCGAACGATTGCCGCGGACGCTGCAACGGGTGCGCGGCTCGGCCACATGCGACTGACTTCGGCGCTCCTGTTCGTGCTGAGCGCCTGCATTCTGAGCGTTGTCGGGTACGTGTTGCTTGTGGCGAGCCCGCGGTACTCGATCTATGTGCTGGTGGGAGACGATGCGGGCTACTACTTCGCGGTCGCTCGCAATTTCTGTCTGGGCCACGGGCTCACGTTCGATCGGCTGCACGAGACCAACGGGTTCAATCCACTGTTGACGGCATTGCTGATCGGCACCTACAAGTCATTCGTGCCGGGCCTCTCGCTCCTTGGCTGCTATCGCGCGGGAATCCTGCTCACCCTGCTCGCGAACCTCGCCAGCTTGACGTTGATGCTGCGCTTGGTCGGCGGATTCATGGACCCGCAGGTATTCGCGGGCAGTGTGCGTCGGCTGGTGTTCGCCTCGACGGCGACCTTCTTCATCGGATTCATCACGCTCAAGAGCAACTACGGGATGGATGCCCCGCTCGTGCTGCTCGTCGGGTTGACGTACCTGCTCCGCGTACGGCGGCGCGGCCTGGTGGCGCCGGGCGTTGGCGCTGCGCTTATCGATGGCGCTCTGCTGGGGTTGCTGTTCCTTGCCCGGGTCGACAGTCTGCCTCTGTTGGTTACGGCTTTCGCACTCATGATCGTGCTTGCCCTGAGGGACCGCACGGTGTGGGGCGGGATTGTCGGTCGCAGCTTGGTGACCATGGCGCTCGTCATGCCCTATCTCATGTGGTCCGAGCGGCATTTCGGCACTTGGCTTCCGGTCTCGGCGCGACTCAAGTCGCGATTTCCGGATATCGACGTGCCCGCCAGCATGCATGTCATGCTTCACAGCTCTCTCAACCCGGCGGACCTGGGTTCCTTTGTGCTCGCATTCGCCGTCGCGCTGGGCACGGCCGCCTGGTTCCTGCGAGGGCTGCGGCAGCGACGCCCCGCAGACACGCTGGCCGACCCCCAGCTGGCGGCGATCGCGCTGGTCACATTCTTTCTGCTGATGCGCTTTTCCTATATGGCGATGTTCAGCCGCCTCGATGTGCAGGGCAGTTACGCGATTCTTGCGCACCCCTACAATGTGGTCATGGCGATGGTCCTCACCAGCGCGTGGGCAAGACGCAACCCCAACGCGAACGCCTTGGGGCGTCGTCGCATCGCGCAGCTCGCCTGTGGGCTCCTGCTGCTGGTGAGCGCGATGCTCGTGACCGGCAAGTGCCGGGTCCTGTTGCACCACTGGGGCGCCATTGAGGCGGGCGGGCGAGGAGACGAACTGGCCCTGGCTCGGGCCATCCATGAGAAGACCAGGCCAGGGGACGTGATCTACGGCGGCGCCTTCGGCTTGGTCGGGTTCTTCGCCGACCGCGCATGGATCAATGGCGACGGGGTGGCGAACAACTATGCCTATCAGGACGTACTCGAAAATGACGGGCTTGAGGGGTATCTCGCCGAGAATCGTGTGACGCACGCGGTGTACCTGCTCACCCCCGGCATGGTTTCGGCCGACGGACGGGTTCCATTGCTCATGCGCAGCGAACTCAACGGGCGTGTGAACCACTACAGCGTCGCCGATACTGCGACCGTGTTGGTATGGCGCTCCAATCGCAACCGCGGAGCGACGGTCTGTCTGGCACGTTACTCCGGCGACAAGAGGTGATTTCCTTGGACGCACCTCGCTCAGAGCGACCGGATGCCGACGACCGCCGCAGCAGCTACGCGTCGCTCGCCATCCTCGTTGGGTTCGTACTGCTCTACGCCCTGCTTCCATCACGCAATACCAACTACGCCGACGACTCGCTTGATTGGGCTGAACAGCTCACCCGCACTGCGGGGTTGGTCAACAGCCACCACTTGGCGTTGAACATCTGGCGCGTGGTGTGGCACGGGCTGACGGATGGCCTGGGGCTTGCGATTGCGCCGCAGCGGCTGTTGGCGCTGTGGTCGGCGATCTGCGGCGCACTCGGGCTGTTGGCGTTGTGGCACTTACTGCGCCGCACCCATCCTGGCCCGCTCGCTTTGGCTGCGGTGCTGGCCTGCGGGTTCAGTTCGGGATATTGGAGCTACGCCATCGTAGGTGATGTCTATGTCCCTGCAATCGCGTTCCTTCTGATCGGGACGGAGCGATTCCTGGCCGCACTGCATGCGCCCGATACGCGCCGCGCGACACAGGCCGCACTGGCCGCGATCGCGGCGCTGTTCGTGAGCGTGCTGCACCATCAAGCACACGCGGTCTACGTCGCTGTACTCGCCCCGGCGACTCTCCTGCTCGGTGGGATTCGATGGTCGCGACGGCTGGCGGTGGCGGGCGCGGTGCCGCTGCTGGTGGGAGTGCTGTCGCTCGCGACCTACGCCGGCGTGTATTCGACCCGGCCCAAGGCGCCCGACAGTTCGTTCGGGGGATTCCTGGCCGGCTACGCCGGACACTTCGACGCCCGGGCCGATCAGAAAGTGGTGGGTGTGAGGGCCGCGGTGAACGCACTGGGCGGAGAGGCAAGAGCGCTGCTGTCTTACAATGTGTTGTTCCGGAGCAAAGCAGCGACTCGCGCGATCCAGGCGCGATTCCCATACCGCAACGTCTATCCGTACCCGTATTTGGTCCGGAATCTGCCGCTACCGCTGGCATCAGGAATCTGGTTTGCGGCCGTGCTCGCCGGACTACTGGCCTTCGCGCTGGTGAGCATGGGAATCGTGCGCGCCATCGGCGCTCGCGACTCAGCCCTGCTCCTGCTGGTCAGTGCACTGCCACAGGCGGCGTTCTTCATGTGGTGGGAAGGAATCTCGGATGAGTTCTGGCTGTGGACCATCCCCACCCTGATGGTACTCGCGGCAACTGGAGCCCGAGCACTGGGTCGGTACGCGACCGCGGCCATGGCGTCCTTGGCAGCGTTGTTGTTCGTGAGCACATTACTGGGCTCGGTGTTGCTGTTCGCCGATCCCACCAACGACATCGACACGGTGAATGATGCTTACTTGAAACGCGTCCAAGGGCAGGATGTGTTGGTGACCTGGGATGGCATTCAATCCACCGCGCGCGCGCACCTGCTGATGCGTCACACACCCTTTCAATATTTCAATATCCAAGCCGAGGCGGCGCATTGGGATATGGCGGATTCGACCGAGATGGAGCGCCTGATCTCGGGGACGCTTCGGGAGGGCGGACACATCTGGCTTGGCCCCTACCTGCGCGACATGCCGGCCTCGAACATGCGCTTCATCCTCGACCAGAACCCGGCGTTTCGGGGGACCTATCCCCGCCTGATCGCGCGACTGGAGCAACTCGATTCGACGCGGACCACCTGGTTGCAGCCAGTGGCGAGGGACCCGGACCTGTTCGAGCGCTATTGAGACGCGGGCATGAACGCAGTTCAGCCGATGTGCGGCGACAGCATCCGGACGAAGTCGGCCTTGGGCCGATTCCCCAACAGGCGATCCACCGACTCACCACCCTTGAACACCATGATGGTCGGGATACTGGTGATGCCGTACTTCATGGCGACTTCAACCGACTCATCGGTGTTGACCTTCACGACTTTGAGCTTCTCGCCATACTCCAATGCGATCGCGTCCACGGTCGGCGCCACCGAGCGGCAGGGACCGCACCAAGGAGCCCAGAAATCCACGAGCACCGGGACGCTGGAATCCAGGACTTCGGTCTGGAACGACTGATCGGTGACTGGGATGGCATTGGACATGACGACGCTCCTATCAAAAGACGCTGTTATGATGACGCTGCGCCTCTATCGATGCGGGGCGGGCGTCAAAGGATGCTTGGCTTTTTTACAACCGGATGGGGGAGCATAGGACAAGGCCACGCCCACTGTCACGCCGCCACCCGCTCAACCCACCTCCCCAGCTTGGATCCAGCGCCCGACCGATGATCCCCATCCGTGACGAGAATCCACCTCAGAGAGTCCCCGTGGTGACGCGCGCGCTCATCGTGATCAATGTCGCCGCGTTCCTGTACCAACTCCTATTGGGGCCAAGGTCGGCGTCTTTCCTGCAGGGCTGGGGTGTCGTGCCTGATCGGCTCACCGACGCGTTCATGGGACTGACTCCCGCCCCCAGAGCCGTGGTGACGCTATTCACTTCGATGTTCCTGCACGGCGGCTGGGTTCACCTGATCGGCAACATGTGGTACCTGTGGATCTTTGGCGATAACGTCGAGGATGAACTGGGCAGCATGCGATTCATGGGCTTCTACCTGGTCGCAGGAGTGGTTTCAGCGCTGATGCATGTGTTCTTCAATCCCGGCTCCCCGGTGCCCACCATAGGCGCCAGCGGCGCCATCGCCGGGGTACTGGGAGCCTATGCCTTCGCCTTCCCCAAGGCCCGCGTCGTGACGCTGGTGCCCATCATCTTCTTCTTCCAGATCGTCGCACTTCCGGCCTTGCTCGTGCTTGGACTCTGGTTCGTGTTCCAGTTCTTCTCGGCAACACTGTTCGCTGGCGGTGGCACGGGCGGGGTGGCCTGGTGGGCCCACATCGGCGGATTCGTGTTCGGGATCGTCGCCATGGCCACGCTGCGGCGGCGGCCCCGCTCTGCGGCCTGGGTCGAGAAGTAGCGTCGGCCCGCGCGCTGCCGTAACCTCAACGGTCCGTCCCCACTTTGCGCGCGTACGCCGCGCGCCTGCCCCGCTCCCACGGAGGAACGACTGCGCTCCGACCTCGATTCCCTGATGCGGTCACAAGACCTGGCCGGCCTGGTGGTGCTCGCGCACGATCGCTACAGCCCCGCCTTCTACTATGCAACCGGCCAGAAGATCCACCACGGCGTCTATCTGCGCGGCACCGATGGTTCAGCGCACCTTGTGCACGACCCAATGGAACGCGATCAGGCCGCGCTCGTTGGGTGCGAGGCGTCTTCGTATGCACAACATGGTTTTCTGCAACTGGTGAAGACCGCCGACTCGGCGGCCAAAGGGTACGGCCAACTGATCGGCCAGTTGTTGGAGCAGATGGGCATTCGCGGACGCGTCGCGTTCGTGGGCGACACGGGCGCCGGCTGGGCCTTCGCGATGCTGTCGCACCTGCGTGCGATGCACCCCGCGATCGAGATTGACGCGACTCAACCCGACGTGCTCGCTCTGGCCTCCATGACCAAGGAGGAGTCCGAGCTCGAGAAGATCCGACACTGCTCGCGCGGCGCAGTCGCTGCGATGCATGCCGCCCGCACCTACCTGGGAAGCCTGCGCAGACGCGGGGACCATCTCACTGACGGCGTGCACGAGGTGGTCACACTCGGGATCGTGCGCGCCCTGATCCACCGGACATTCGCCGAGCATGGCCTCGCTGAGGATGGCGAGAGTATCGTGGCGCAGGGTCGGGACGCCGGGGTGCCTCACAACCGCGGGAACGACGCCGAACCGGTCCGCACCGGCGCGGCCATCTTGATCGATATCTTCCCCGGTGAGGCCGGGGGCGGATATCACACCGATATGACGCGCACCTACTGCCTTGGCCCCGCTCCGGCGGGGTTACACCAGTTGTATTCGGACTGCCGCGAGGTCTTCGAGGCAGCAATGGCCAAGGCGCGCGCCGGGGTGCTCTGTCGTGACCTCCAGGAATTCACCTGCGACCTGTTTGTAAAACAAGGGCACGCCACCATCCGCGAGAATCAAGGGCTCGAAGAGGGCTACGTCCATAGTCTCGGGCATGGCGTGGGGCTCGCGGTGCACGAGGGCCCGCGCCTTGGCGGGCCGCCGGAGAATGGGACTTTGCTGCAACCAGGACACGTTGTCAGCATCGAACCAGGGCTGTACTACCCCTCGCGCGGCATGGGCGTTCGCATCGAGGACCTGGTGGCCGTGCGAGCCGACGGCAGCCTCGAGAACCTGACGCCCGCCACGTATGACTTCGAGATCGAGTTCGCCGAGTGAAATCCAGCACCTTCGATGTCCAACGCCCCGTCGGCAGCGAGAGGGCCATCCTCGTGGGTCATGCCGGCCGCGAAAAGGACCACTTGGAGCGTTCGATGGAAGAGTTGGCGCTACTGGCCGACACCGCAGGTGCGATCGTGATGGCGTCCATCACGCAGCGTCGCGGCACCATCCATCCGGCGCATTTCCTGGGCAAAGGCAAGGTCGAAGAAGTGAAGACGTTGGCCGCCGAGAAGGACGCCGATCTGGTCATCTTCGATGACGACCTGTCGCCGGCTCAGATGCGGAATCTGGAAAAGATGCTCGAGCGAAAGGTGATCGACCGCTCGGAGCTGATCCTCGATATCTTCGCCAAGCGTGCGAGAACGCGCGAATCGCGCCTCCAAGTTGAGTTGGCCCAACTCGAATACACCCTGCCACGCCTGATGGGCATGTGGAAGCACCTTGAGCGCCAGGCCGGTGGCATCGGCTCACGCGGCCCCGGCGAAACCCAGCTCGAGACCGATCGCCGCTTGGTGCGCGATCGCATCTCGCGCCTCAAGCAGGAACTACGCGGCGTCGAGCGGGAACGGGAGACCCAGCGCGATCGAAGGCGGCGCGAGTTTCGCGCTGCCATCGTGGGCTACACCAATGCGGGCAAGAGCACGCTGTTCAACGCGGTCACAAAGTCCAAGGTCTTCGTGGAGAATCGCCTGTTCGCTACGCTTGATTCCACCACGCGCCAAATGGTGAATGAGCACCGCGAAGTGGTACTCATGACGGACACGGTCGGCTTCATCCGCAAGCTACCGCATCATCTGGTGGCATCTTTCCACAGCACGCTCGTCGAAGCCGTGGAGGCCGATGTGCTGCTGCACGTGACCGACGCGAGTGATCCCGATCATGTTCGCCAGATGAATGCCGTGGACGAGGTGCTCGACAAGATCCTGCTGGACACGCGCCCCCCTCGCATCATGGTGTTCAACAAGTGCGACCTGCTCAATGAAGATCAGATCGCGGCCTTGCGCGTGGAGTTCCCGGACTGCGTCGTGGTGAGCGCTTTGGACGGGACCGGGCTTGCAACGCTGCGTGCCGAACTTTTCACTCGCAGCGCGGCCCGCCGTGCCGCACGCGCGGCGTCGTGAGCCTGGCCCAACAACTGCAGTTCGATCGTTCGTTCGATCTCCCGGCGGACCGGGTGTTCGACGCGCTCACAGAAGGGCCTCATCTGGCGCGGTGGTTCTGTGATGAATGCGAGAGCGAACCGCGCCTGGATGGCCGGCTGGTCATGCGCTGGACCCGGTCCGGCGCTTCCGCCGAGGACTTTGTGGCGCGCTGGTGGCGTTTCGAGCCCGCGGTGGCCGCCTCGTTCCAAGGCGGCCACCGCGGGTACCCAGATGGGGACGCCGGCTTGGTCGAGTTCCTATTGGCCCGCGGGGAGGGCATCACGCATTTGTCGGTGCGACACAGCTTGCCCGACACAGCGAGTTACGAACCCATTGCGAACCGCTACCGTGAGACTTGGCCGCGCGCGCTAGCGCGCCTTACGGAATACCTCAACTCCACAACCCCGACCAGGACTGCATGACCACTCCCGCCTCACCTCGCACAGTGCGCTTCGGCCACAGCCCTGACGCCGATGACGCTTACATGTTCTATGGCTTCCACACCGGGGCCGCCGTGGTACCGGGCTGCACGGTCGAGCATGTCCTTCAGGATATCCAGTCACTCAACGTCCGCGCCATCCAGCATGCGGACCTCGAGATCACTGCTTGTTCGGCGCACGCTTATGCCTTCCTTGCCGAGCAGTACGCCGTACTCAAATGCGGCGCGAGCTTCGGCTGGGGCTACGGGCCGGTGCTCGTATCCCGCGGGCCGCGCACGGCGGAATCGCTTCGCGGCAAGCGCGTCGCCATTCCCGGCCCGCTGACCACCGCGGCATTGCTCCTGCGCATCGAGTGCCCCGATGCGGTCCCGGTCGAGGTGATGTTCGATGAGATCCCGCGGGCGGTGCTCTCGGGCGAGGTCGACGCCGGAGTCATCATCCACGAGAGCCAACTGACCTACGAAGCCGAGGGCTTGAGCAAGGTCATCGACTTCGGCGAGTTATGGAAGCAGCGCGACGGCCTGCCAGTGCCGCTCGGCCTCGACGTGGTACGCCGCGATCTGGGTCCCGAGCTCATGCAGGCGTGCAGTCAAGGGTTTCGTAAGAGCATCGACGCCGCGTTCGCCAATGAGGAGGATGCGATTCGCTACGCACTCCAGTTCGGCCGCGGACTCGACTCGACCCAAGGCAAGAAATTCGTGCACATGTACGTCAACGACTTGACGCTCGACATGGGAGAGCAGGGCCGCAAAGGCCTGGATTTGCTTTACCAGCGTGCCCTCGCGTGCGGCGCCATCTCCAAGGCCCCTGCCTTCGACGTGGTCTGACACGCGGCACGTCAAGAACCATGGAATCAACGCCCTACTTTGTTCCCAGACTCTGCAGGTAGCTTCGGACCGCTCCACCTTCCCGCTGGCGCAGAGTGATGCAGGTGCGCGTGTTGTCCGACACCCGCTCGAGCGCGCTCTCCACGCCGGGCACAGCGTGTTTGGGATCGGAGAAGAAAGCCTGCGTCGCAGCCAGGCGCGCCGCGTCGCAGCCGCTGCCCATCATGGGCATGAAACGCAGCGCCGGTGGCGGAACCTTGCCGGCAAGAGCGTCGTAGTTCGCCGTCATCCATTCCCACAATCGTCTGCTGGCAGCCTCATCCTTGCCCATGAACCCCATGATGACGATGAATGTCTCGGTGGGTCGCACCGTGTCGGACAACATGTACTGGAGCGCCCTGGCCTCCAGGGCCGGGTCCTCGAATGCTCCGAGCGTGCCCAGAAAGCGTCGGCGCAGCGCCGGCACCGTGGCGTGCTCATACCGCATGCGCATCTCCTCGAACATCGGCTCGTCGCCCTGGGATGCGGTCAGATTGAGCACAGCGTCCACGATGCTGGGGTCCACGCTGGTGGAATCCGCCAAGTAGTGTTTCGCGGCCTGCTTGGCGAAGGTCATCACCTGTGCATCGCGGCCACGGCGCGCCAACCACTGCAATAGCTCCCCACGCATGGTGCTGATGGCTTCGTCCTCACCTGCCATGCGCTCGTAGCCCACCCGCGCGAGCGCTGGCGAAAGGGTGCGGCGCACATACTCGGCGAACAGCGCCGATTGATCGTCGGTGATGAGGGCCAGCCGAACGCCCTGCAGCGCTGTCATCGTGGAGGACACCACCTGCGGCTCCGGATCACTGCCGAAATGAGCGAGGGCCTTCAAGTAGGCATCGCCGTGCACCTCGCCAGCGTTCATGAGCATGCCGAGATTGCCCAGGAACGCCACTCGCTCGAACGGATCCATCGACTCCTGCGATCGTTCGGCCAGGCGCACGAGCATTTCGTCCGGCAGGCTCCAAGCGTAATACCCGCGCCCCTCGCCGTTGGGCATCACCCAGGCCAGGTGATCCGCGCCCGGCAGGGGCACAAGCTGCGACTCCTGCGTGAGCAGCACGCGTTGCGTTCGGGTCGTGCGCCCATCCGAGTAACGCAGTACCACGGGTATCCGCCATTGCTGTGGCGTTTGGGTGACGCCTTGAAATGAGAAGCGGCTCTGGGTGAGCCGCACCCCACCGGGCGCCGGTACCACGCGGATGTAGGGGACGCCAGATTGGTCGGTGAACGTGGCCATCGACGCCGAGACCTTGCCGCCACTGGCTTGGTCGAGCGCCTTCCAGAGATCGCCTGCGCTGGCATTGCCCCATGCGTGTTCCTTGAGATACGCCTGCACGCCCTTGCGGAACACCTCGGGACCGATGAAGCGTTCGAACATGCTCAGGACCGCATTGCCTTTGCTGTAAACCAGCCCCACGTTCGTGAGGCCGGCATTCCCGGCTGTCGTCTTCTCGCGGATGGCGCGGGTGGATGGTTGCGCGTCGCTGTTCTTCACGCCAGCGATAGATTGCAGCTCGTTCAGCCCCTTCTTGTATTCGGGGTACACTTGGTCAGTGATCTTGGCGGCCATCCAATCGGCGAAAGATTCATTGAGCCACAGGTCATCCCACCACTGCATGGTCACGAGATCGCCGAACCACATATGCGCCATCTCGTGCGCTTGCACGCTCGCATGGCTACGGCGTTGGCCCACCGTGGCGGTGGCGGGATCGAGCAACAGGATGTCGTCGCGGAAGGTGATCGCGCCGGGATTCTCCATGGCGCCGTAGGCGAACTCGGGCACCGCCACCAAGTCGAGCTTCTCGAACGGATAAGGCGTGCCAAACCATTTCTCGAGCGCTGCGAGCAACTTGGGAGTGCTCTGGAGCGCCGCTCCCGCGAGGTGCTTCTGCCCCTGCACCGTGACCACGCGCGTGGGCACCCTCATGCCGGGGATAGGGGTGAACTCCAGCGGACCGCAGGCGATGGCCAATAGGTAGCTGGGCAAAGGGGGTGTGCGCTTGAACACCAACGTCTTCCAGCCATCTTTCACGCTTTGCCTCTCGATCGGCGTATTGGAGAGCGCTTCATGTTGGGCCGGAATCTCGAGTGTGATCTGGTAGGGGAACTTGAAACCGGGTTCGTCCCAACAGGGGAACGCCTCGCGCGCATCATCGGACTCGAATTGGGTGAACAAGTAGCCCTGATTGTTCTGCACCGCACGGTAAAGCCCGACAGCGCGGGTACCGTACTGATGCGTGAACTCGATCTCGAGCACCGCCCTGCCCAGTTTGAGCGACCGGGCTGCGGTGAGGGTGACCAAGCCATGATCACCGCTCGCGCGCTCCACCGCGATTGTATCGGCGCCTTGGCGCAGCGTGAGACGCGTCAGACGCTGACCTTCGGCGTGGAACTGGACGATTGCGGTCGCATGTCTCACATCGAGTTCCGTGCGCGTGGAACCAGAATAGTTGCGCTTGTTCGCGTCCAAACGCAGGCGCACGGCTTGGAACGTGGGAATGAGATCGGGCGACAAACGCACTTCGGTTTCGACGACCTGTGCACTGCGCCCGGGCGCTGCAAGGAGAAGCAACAAACAGGCACAGGCCACCGCATGCATCGGTCTGGAAGACACCATGAAACCCCCGGGAGTGCGTTGGGAAGGTTCGCTGATCCATGGAAAGTGAGTCGTGCGCGGCGTCGACGCAACCCACGAATGGCCGAGCGCGGCGGAAGCGCCGACGAAGGGGTGGCAGCGGTTGTGCGGCTCGCGCGCCAACGCGTAGGCTGCGCCGCATGATCCGGACACGGATGACGTGGGAAGACTTGATCGTGGTGCCGCTCGTGCTGGTTGCGGCCGCGGCGGCGTGGACATTGCATGCTCAAGCGTGGGACTTGGGGGGACGCTCCCCAATCCTCAACTATGACACGGCGCAGTACGCGATCGCGGCGCGCGAGTTGGGGTGGCATGGGCGATTGGCCACGCCATACGCTCTGCCGATCGAGCTGGTTGCGCACGCGGAGGCCCCGTGGCCGCTGGCTGTCGTGCAGCCGGGCCTGGTGTTGGTCGAGGCACTGGTGTTCAAGCTGGTGCCGGCGATTGGCGGTCACGCGGGCAGCGATCCACGCGCCTGGCTCACTTTGATTCCGTCATTCTGCTTTTTCCTCATGCTTGCGGGCTCGCTTGCGCTGTCCGTGCGTCACCTGTACGCACGCTGGTGGCCTGACGCCGCGGGCCTTGCGCGCCATGGCGCGGCGCTCACGTTGGGACTCGCGTTCGCTTTGGATCCCGAGGCACAGCACTTCGCTATCGGCGGCTTCACCGAGTTGCCGTTCACGCTTGGAATGCTGTTCCTACTGCTCGGGCTGGCGCTCGAGGCGCCCACGCAACGGCCATTCCTGTTCGGATTGGTGATGGGTGTCACCGGACTGTTCCGCGCGAATATGTTGTGGCTCGCGCCGCTGTTCGTGCTCGCCGGCCTGTGGTGCTCGCCGCGCGAGCGCCGGGTTCGAGTCGGTTCGCTGCTCATCGCTGGATTCGCGCTGGTGATGAGCGCTTGGTGGATCTACAAGTGGCACATGTTCGGTACTCCCACTTGGGACCTGACCCGATTCGTGATGTGGGACCACGTTGCGGGGATGGATTGGTTCAACCTGTATCACCTTCCTCGATACCCTCAGATTCCCAGCGGAGCCGAGGCCTGGCCGCTCTTGGCGAAGAAGCTCGCCACCAACCTGCCGATCATGACGACCGCCATGCTTCTCGGGCCGCGCGGCCTCTTGATCGGGGGGCTCGCCGCGTGGTTGGTGACGGCGCGAGCGCCGCGGCCACTGAGGGCGGCAGGATTTCTCTCGCTCGTGGCTGCCGCTCTGGGCGTCGTGGCCGCATCGCTCAGCATCCCCTGGCTGCGCTATCTGTTCCCCACACGCATCCTGCTCGAGCCGATGGCGCTTCTGGCGCTGTGGGCCCTGATCGCGCGGACGCCGGCGGCGATGCTGGGCGAAGCAGGCCGGCGGGCGATCCAGATCGCGGTGGCGGTGTTGGTGTTAGCTTGGGCGGGCTGGTCCACGGGGCGCGGATTGGACGAAGCGCGCGCCGACTCTCAGGAGCGGGGGGTTCCCTCGACCAGCACGATCACGGCGATCTCGGTGATGCTCAACGAGCGCCTCACGCCGGGCGAAACAGTCATGAGCAACCTGGGACCGGCGCTGGCGTGGCAGACCAACCATTCGGTGATCCACCTGGCACTCACGCCAGCCGACGTCGAGTCATGCCGACGATTGCACGAATTCCGTCACATCCTGCTCGCATTCCGCACCGGCAAGCGAGCATGGAATGGCTGGCAGGAGATCATGGAGCGCGAAGGATCTGCGGCCACGATCGAGGGTCTGCGCGTGATCGAGGAGAAGCGATTCACCAGCTTCGACGGATTCGGGGTGGTCTGGCTCCAGCTGGGGCCGATGCAGCCGGCGATGGCGACGGCCCAAGTGCGCTAGGGTCGCGTTCCTGCGGCGGCGGCCAAACGCACCACGTCACCGGGCTCAACCCGACCTCGCTGCAGCCGGCATCGCGCCTGCCGTCCCGCCCCATCGGCGAAGCCCGTGACCACCAGCTCCGCGGCGATGTGTTCACTCTGGGGGATCATGGTGCCGTCCGAGGGATCCATGCTGACCACTTCGGGGCGCATCACGACCAGATGCTGACCGGGCAGCAGACCCCGTGAACGTCCGGCATCGAGCCAGACCGCATTCGGGAACACGCGGGCGACCCGTACATTCGTGCGCGAAACCAACTCCTCCTCGAGCAACTGGACCGTGGCCGCAACCACCTCGCGCGTGGCCCGACCCAGCGGCGTGCTCTCGAATGCGGCTCGCTCGACTCGATCTCCGCTCCCAGCCGACGAACTGCTCTGCGAAGTCTGTTCCCGTTTGATTCCCGCGGTGCGCACCACCGACCCGGTCGCACAATCCAACAAACGCAGTTCGAGCACCACGGTGGCCGTCGTGCGCCGCCGTCCACTACCCACTCCCCAACGCATGTAGCGCGGGTCAGGCTGGGTCTCGGTCACCTCGAAGGTCGATACGATTCCTGTCAGCGCCAACTCAGCCCCGAATGAACCACCGAGCGCGAGCGCATTCGCATCACTCAATAAAACTTTCCGGCTGCGGGTGGCGAATGCCTGCACCACACGGGCAGTGTCGGGCATGCGCCATTGTCCCGTGCTCAATAGTGAATCCGCAATGAATCGAGCGAGTCCTTCGCCTACATCCCGACCTGCCCAGAGCAGCCACGCCCCTTCCGTGCGGTCGGTGAACGGCATCACCACCAAGGCGGGTTGCCAGGACGCAACACTGCTCGGGGCCGCTGGCGCGATGACCCGGTGGGCGAGCGCCGACGCGGGCGCAGCCGCCCGCACCAGGGTCGGATGCATGGCCGTGGCGGATGCCAGTAAAAGCAGGCGAAGCAGCAGTTGGTTCGGTCGCATGTCGGTGTGGGCGGTCGGCAGGCAGCCCACTGCAATCATCGGCACAATGAGCCCGGGGATTGAGTCCCGCATCCACCGCTGCACGTGACGCACGACCCTCACTGCACCAGGACGAACCGGCGGGAAAGTGAGGCGCCTGCGGCTTCGATTCGTGCGAGATACAGGCCTGGCCGGGCGGCGCGCCCTGCGGCGCTGCGGCCATCCCAGCGCAGGGTGTGGTGCCCCGCGTTGAGTGTCGGACGGGTCCTCCAGACCGTTCGGCCGGCAAGGTCATACACCGTGAACCCAACCGCCCCGGTCCGCGGCAACGCGAGCGCGAACTCGATTGCGCCACGTGCCGGGTTCGGCCATGCGCCGGAAAGCGCGAGCGAGACCGGCAGTGGGTCGATCCCGAGTTCGCTCGGCTGCGTCAGGAATGAATCGAGCCCGGCAAAGGTGACGTTGCCCAAGGCGTCCCGCAGGTGCAGCCGATAGTAATAGCGCGAGGACAGCGCTAATCCGCTGAGCATGAGATCATGGTTGATCACATCCCCAACGAATCCCGCTGAATCCCCGAGCCCCGGGGTGAGACCATAGTGCGCGCTCGCGTGACTGGGCTCGTCCGTGCGCCAGTGC
>JBDSKE010000097.1:0-6456 GCA_039917105.1 Candidatus Eiseniibacteriota bacterium
TCTCGACCTCGTCGTCGAGTTGCGCGAAATAGGCCTGCTGCGGGGTGCCGGCACCGATCCGGTCGCCCTGTTCGGCCAACTCCAGAATCCATGCGAGATGCCGTTCATGGATGCCTGGGCCCTCGCCGCTCTCGTCCAATCGCTCGGTCGCGAACTGGCGCACACTCTCGAGGAAATGGTAGCGGGCCTCCCCGCTCCCGGTGCGTTCGACCACGACCAGCGATTTATCGACCAGATGCTGGAGCACATCGAGCACGTTGAACTCATCGCCTTCCTCGTCACATACCCGCGCCGCGGTTGCGAGCGTCCATCCGCCGGCGAAGGGAGCAAGCCGACGCAGGAGTTCACGCTCGGGAGGCAGCAGCAGGTCGTGACTCCACTGCAGCGTGGCGCGGAGCGTCTGGTGCCTCGGCAACGCGGTGCGACTTCCGCCGGTGAGCAACTTGAAGCGATCATCCAGGCGCGCCGCGATCTGTTCCACGCTCAATACTTTGACGCGCGCCGCCGCGAGTTCGAGAGCCAGCGGGATCCCATCCAGTCGGCGGCACACTTCAGCGACGAACGGTGCGTTCGCGGCATCCAGCGTGAAGTCCGGTGAAACTCCACGTGCCCGCTCCACGAATAGTTGTACGGCATCGAATCGTTCGAGGGTGGCCGCGTCTATCGTGTCGCGCCGTGACGGCGAGCTCATGGAGGGCACTGCCATCAGCTGCTCCCCCGAGAGCCCGAGCCCTTCCCGGCTCGTGGCCAGCACCCGCAGTTCGGGAGCCTGCCGGAGCAATGCCTCGGCCAACGCGGCGCAATCCGAGAGCAGGTGCTCGCAGTTGTCGAGCACCAATAGGGCGCGCCGGCCCTCGAGGAACGCCATAACGGTGTCCTCGAGCGACCGATCCGGTTCCTCGCGGACGCCGAGCGCCTTGGCGAGCACATCCGGAATGTGTTGCGGGTCGGTGGTGGGAGCAAGGTCAATGAACCACACGCCGCCCGGGAATGCAGACAATTGCGATTCGGCCAGCGCCAGCGCAAGCCGGGTCTTGCCACAGCCACCCACGCCGGTGAGTGTCACCAAGCGGGCACGCTGGAGTGCCTGCAGTGTGTTCTGCAATTCACGCTCGCGACCCACAAAGCGTGTCAGGTTGCGCGGCAGGTTGTGCGGGGTGGAAACGCTCGACTCAGGCGCTTCAGCGGCGGCGGCGCCTCGGCCCGCGACCCCTTGGAGTGCGAGCCGAAGCTGTTGCATGCTTTCGGGACGCGATTGAGCCTCCTTGGCCAGGCATCCCTCGAGCAACGCACGCAAGCTGGGAGGGAGTGCCTCGGGCAAGGCGGTCATGTCGGGTGCGCCGTACATGGCCGCGGCCACGCGCGAAAATGGGTCCGGACCATCGAATGCGGGCCGACCGGTCAGGCATTCATAGAAGATGCAGCCGAAGGAGAACAAGTCGGTGCGATGGTCCTGGGGTGTCCCCAGGGCCTGCTCGGGACTCATGTAACCGGGGGTTCCCTCGGCTTCGACGGTCGGGCCATCCCCACGGCTGGCGAGGCCGAAGTCGAGGACCTTGAGGAGGCCGCGCGGGGTGATGGTGATGTTCGCCGGTTTCAGGTCGCGATGCACGACGCCGCGTTCGTGCGCGATCTCGATCGCCTCGGCGACCTGCGCGCAGTGCTCACACGCCTGGGCCATGGGCAGGGCACCGCGTGACAGGCGCGCCTCTAGAGTCTCGCCCGCGATGAACTCCATGACCAGCGCCAACCCGCCGCCGGGGGTGGGCTCGATGGCGTGCAGCGTCGCGATGTTGGGATGTGAGAGCGATGCGAGTGCGAGGGCTTCGCGACGAAAACGCTCCACCCGTTCGGCGTCACTGGCGAACGCGGGAGGGAGGAGCTTGATCGCCACCTCCCGTTCGAGCCGCGTGTCGTGAGCAAGATAGACCTCGCCCATGCCGCCGACGCCGAGCTGGCGCAGCAGCTGGTAGTGCCCGATCCGTGGAAGCGCGTCACTCATCCAGCGTGGTCCTCGTGCCTGCGCGGGCCGCAACGGCCAGTATGAGTCGTGCACCAGCTCGCGCGCCAAAATGCGATTGTGACATGCCGACCGCGGACGCAACGTGGCGCGTGGATGGATATCCACGCGCCACGCTATGGCGAGTCCCGCTACGCCTTCTGGTCAGCTCCGCCTCGTTGGGCAGCGACTTGCCCGCGCAAAGGCCAACGAAAGCGGTATCAACCGATCAACACCACCAAGTGCTTGACCTTGCGGAACTCCGTCGCGCCCAGGATATGAAGTTCGATGCCATTGCCGATGGTGCGGAGCTGGTAGCTGGCCCGAGGCTGGGAGCTGAGTACCTGCACCTTCGTGGAAGGGATGTTCACGACGAGTTCGTGATCCGTGTCGAGAGACTTGAACAACTGCGCGTCATATCGCCCCGTGAGCTGCTGCGTTCGGCCCAGCCCGAGGATGCCACCCTTGGGACCGATGATGCCAGCGTTCGTCAGAGTCTTCTTGCTGCCGACGACATAAAAGATCGTGGCCAGCTCGCTACGCTTGTCCTCGATCGCCTGATCGCGCGCGATGATCGTGGCTTGGTCGGCCTCGACCGTGCTCTGCAATCCGACGACTTGCGTCTGGAGCGAATCCACTCGGCCAGTCAGGGCAGCGATGCTGGCTTCCTTGGTGAGCACGGTCTGCTTGAGATTCGCGATCACGCGCTCCATTCCAACCATCTTGACGCCGCTCCGCTTCTGGCTCGATTCCAACTCGCGGATGCGCTGCTTCGTTCGCTGGATGCTCGCGCCCAATTGCGCGATCCGTTCCAAGGCTTCGCGACGATTCGGTCCCGCCAACTTCAGTTCGGATTGGAGCGCACGATTGCTCATCTGCTGAGAGCCATCGTTGATAGCGATCGAGTTCAGGCTGTCCTGGATTTCTGCGATATCACGAAATGCATCGGCATAGCGCTGCTGTGCATCCTGCTCCGAGGATTGAACGGTCGCCAGGGCCGCTTCGGTGCGTTGGTTCTGCTGGTAGAGGACGGTTGCACCCACGGCAAGGATCAGCGTGAGCAGGACCAGCACGACGGTGAGGGGGCGGTTCATGATCGCGGCTCCTTCGAAGATCGGCGCGGGGTGACGCCGAGGTGGCAGGGCGTGCGGCGATCAGATCCGTGACGCTCACGAGCGATCACGCGTCTCCACGACGCCCGCGGCGATATTCACCGTTTCGAAGTGTGGAGACAAGTGCGGTGACGCCCCAGGAGGTCAGGCGCGTCGCCGGTCGGTGATCAATAGGAGTGCTCCTGCCAAGAGCGCGATGCCGCCGATAAGTGGGGAGACGGGCATCGTGTGCTTCTGGTCCGCTGTCACCTCGAGCGGGCCAACATCCACAACCTTCTTCTCCCGAGTATAGGAAAAGCCCCCGTAAACCAAACCGAGGAAGCCCAGGACAATGAGGATCACAGCGATGAGCTTCATACGAGAGCCTCCTGGTGGAATGCGAGTGAGCACGGATGCACTGGGGCGCTGGGTCGGGCCCGCTCGGTTGGGGGATCTCCAAACGGCCCGCGATTGGCCAACGCCCCAGTAAGAATCATCAAACGTATTCCGACGAACCTCTCGCCGGGACAGTCTGCTCAAAAACATCCCGGCCGTCCTGGTGGGGCGCACCTTCATCCCGCTTGCCGCCGGCCAAACGACTCTTCACCGTACCGAGCTGATCCTGCGCGCCGTTCCAGACCTTGCGCGCAGCCTCGCCGACCTCTCGTCGCGTATCAGATCCTGCCTTTGGTGCCAGGATCAGTGCCAGCCCTGCTCCGACCAATACTCCCACCAGTAGACCGGCCACTGTCGAGTCACCGCTGTCATTCGCCATGTTCGACTCCTCAAGGATTAGGGTGTGTTCGTTGTTGATGCGCGGATCCCAACCAAGAATGCACGGGGTAACGTCCACTCACACCGCCGAGCAAATCGTAGGCCAACGCCACGTCCTGATGCGGTCCCCACCCCGTATGACTACAGTCTGGCTGTCCTCATCCATAATGCTTGTGAAGACGAGCTCGGACTCGTCCCGGGGGTGGCATTGAGCTTGGGCGGGATTGAAATTGGGTGCTGGCTGCGGTGTAAACCTTGCAAATTCCCAGCCAAGTTCAACGCCGTCGCTTCCTCAGAATATGGCCCCTGAATTGAAATGCCCCCGTCAAACCCACGATATGAACCTCGGTGTACCCTTGGCACGGAAGGTGCGTTGGGGCCCTTTCTGAGCGGGGCACCATTAAGATGTCTGAGCCCCGCCACTCTGTCCGAACCTTTTGAAGGAGGCCGACCATGTTGTGGACGATCGCAGTGGTGCTCGTCGTGCTCTGGCTGCTGGGCCAAGTGACGTCATATACGATGGGTGGGTTCATCCACATCCTACTTCTGTTGGCAGTCGTCGCAGTGCTGATCCGGGTGATCCAGGGTCGCCGTCCCGTCTGACGATCTGAACGGGAGGCCAGGACCGCTGTTCCATCAGAAGGAGAGGAGCGCGTCATGAACTGGGATCGGATCTCGGGTAGCTGGACACAATTCCGAGGGGCTGCAAAGGAGCGTTGGGGCGAGCTCACGGACGACGATCTCGATGTGATTGGCGGCAAGTACGAGCAGTTGGTGGGTACGGTCCAGAAGCGCTATGGCCTGCTTCGGGATGAAGCGGAGCAAGCCGTACGTGATTGGGCCGATCGCGCCGACTCTCAGGAAAGCCGCGAAGCCGAGCGTCCTTGAGTAATCGCATCCCTCTCCCGCGCGCCCTGCCCATCGGTTGGGTCGGGGCAGGCAGGGTAATTCCAGCCGCTCACCATAAGGAGTGAACAGGATGACGTTCCGAAATCTGTCGATCGTTTTGATGCTCGCAGGTCTCGCCTTGGAAGGCTGTGCAAAGTCAGGCGGAATGAACGCCGAGATGCGTCAGCAGGAAGTCGAGATGAACTCGGACGTGGCAGGCTGGAGCGGGGACGTCTCGGGCTGGACCGCCGACAACGATCGCATGCTCGGGGAACTCCAAGCGAAACATCCCGCGCCGGGCTCCGATCTCGAGAAGGAGGTCGCGGACTGCGAGAGCAAGCGTGCTGAGCACGCTCGCAATGTCGCCGAGTTCGGGGTCGCCCTCGGCACCCACAGTGACGAGCTGAAGGCTGAGTCTGCTCGGCCCGAGCACGACCGAGTCATGGCGCACACGGCACTCTGGGGCAAGCATGTCGCCATCAAAGCATCGCAAGCCTCACTGGCGAGCGCGCACAAATCATTATTGGAGACCCATTCGGAGTTGCTCACCAAGTTGGCGGCCGTCCACTAGCACCTTTGCGAGCCTGCGACCCGCGTGCTGGTATGGCGCGGGTCGCAACCAATCAGTGTGGATGGTCTACCGGTCCGTCACTCCGCTCTTGGAAGTGTGGCGTACTTCGGCTTCCTCGATCGAGTGGGACTGAGTAAGCGAACTGTCCTTCTTCGCCATCGTGATCAACTTGGCGTAATGACGTTCCAGCGTCCGCAACTCCGCCTCCGAGAGGTGTTCCGCATCAATCAGTCGATTGCTGGCACCCTCGATGGCCGCGATCAACTCATTGAGTTTGAGCGCAACCGATAATGAGTCCTTGTTCTGTGCTCGCTGGATGAGGAACACCATGAGGAATGTCGAGATGCTCGTCGCTGTATTGATGACGAGCTGCCAGGTATCGGACCAGTGGAAAAGCGGTCCGGTGATCAGCCAGGCGAAGATGAGCCCAAATGCAAAGAGCGAGGCTTTAGTACTGCCCGCCCAAGCGATCGCGCGTTCGGCAAGTCGTTCCAGGGGGCGTGCCGAATCCTTCTTCTGCTTCATGGGCTGGATGACTCCTTCGATAAAAATCGGCGAAGGGAGCGTGCAGGTGAGGGCGCACGCTGCGTTGCAGCCGACCGTTGGGTTGGTGCCGGCGGGGGGACTTGAAAGTCGAAATTCGAATCCACGGTACGTTTGCCTCGTTCAGTGCGCAAGTATCCACATGGCCGCTTAGCTCTCGCCCCTCCACAAGCACTTGCGAGGTCAAGGCCGCCCGCTTGACCGACAGTGGGAGCCTGCGCCACCCCGAACAAGCTGCTCGCCATACCTCGAGGGCAGAGGGCTGACTAATGGAGCAGCACCACGCGACGAGACGAGACCGTCGCTCCTGACTGCGCCCGCACCAGGTAGACGCCGGCTGGCAACGAGGCGCCGCGTGCATCGCGGCCGTCCCAGACCAGCGATCGTGATCCGGCCGTGGCCTGCTCCGCCATCAGCGTGCGCACCCGGCGGCCGCTCACGTCGAGTACGTCTACCCGAACCGAGCCCGCCCCGGGCAGTAGAAGAGCGAAGCTCACCGTGCCCCTGAATGGGTTGGGCGCGGCTGCGCCCAAGAGCAGGGCCGAGCCTGCTTGGGCAGGCGGAGTAGGCACGGAGACCGTCGGATCGCC